>NZ_JANKAF010000021.1:0-53536 GCF_024622765.1 Clostridium mucosae
AAATAGAATGTGTAGAAGGCTTTAATAAAGGTCAAGTTATAGAATTTGTATCAAGTAAAGATGGTAATAAATTTGAATTAGAGTATGGTAAGTATAAATATTATGAAACATTACCACCAGAAGGTTACGAGTTAACTACAGAAGTTGGAGAGTTTGAAATAAGTGAAGATGGACAAATAGTTAAAGCAGAATTAAAGAATAAGAGAATAGTTGAAAGTTTACCTTATACAGGAGGAACAAATACAAATGTTATTCTAGGAATAGCTTTAACAATGACTCTTGCAGGAGTAATAATATTTAGATATAAAAAAGCTACTAATTAGCCTTTATTTTTTACGAATTTTACTATAATTAAAGAGAGAGGTGATTAATTATGAATGAAAATATTATTAAACAACTTCTCTCTTTAATACCAAAAGGAGAGAAAATTTTGACAATTGGAAATGAAGTAATTAAAGAAATGAATATCAAAAATATAGAATTAAGTGATATTTTAAAATTGGCAGATGAACAAGCCGAAGAAGTATATAAAACTTTTAAAGTAAAAGGTGTTATTAGTAATATAGCTCCAATAAATGAGCCAATAACATATATAGATAGAGTTTATCAATTTAGAAATGATGAAAATAATGAAACGATAATATCAGTAATACCATATCCGTTACCTATATCAAAATGTGCAAGTAAAGAAGAAAAGACTTTAGCTTTTTTATATGGAACTGATGAGGATTCAGCCTTTGAGTTTGATTGTGATTATGAAGAGAATAAGTTATTAGTAAATAAAAGGAACAAATTTGTTCCTATATTAATAGAAAATAATTTGTTAAGTTCGGTTATTAATAAAAAAGTAAAGATAGAAGTTAATATGATTATTTTAAATAGTAGTAAAATTAATAATATATATAATTATAGAAATAGTGAGTTTAGTGAATTAGTTGATTTATTTCATGATATATATAATATGAATGTTAATTCAATAATATTAGAATTAGAAAAGATTATTGATGTAGAAGATAAGAAAATAAACTTAGGAAAATATTCTTTTGGTGTAGAATATAAATTAACCAATTACAATTGTGAAAATATTGAAACAGAGTTAGTGAAATCTTGCGAAGGAGTAAGATTTAAAAATTTTAAAATAAAACTATTTAGATTTCCTGAAATTGGCTTGATTCCATGTGAAAAAGATGTGTTTATTCATATAAAAGATAATTATATAGGATTTTATATTAAAATTGATGGAAGTAGTAGAAACTTATATAGGAGCAAAATAAAAGAGTTAGAGGGAGTAATACAAAGAGTATTAAGTGAATTGAAAAAAATAGGACAAGTAGAAATAAGTTTTATATCAGATGAAGAAAAGAAAAACTTATTTGAATAAAGAATAAGAGAATAGAAGCACCTGTATTACTATATACAGGTGTTTTAGAAATTATATTATTAATTACCTTAGCAGGAGTAATAATGTTTAGATATAAAAAAGCTACTAATTAGCTTTTATTTTTTTACAATAAAATAATTAGAAGGTGTTTAAAATAGCACCTTCTAAATAAAATATATAAATAGATAGGAGATTTATAAAATGGAGAATTTGTTGATTATGATGTTATTATTTGGATTAGGAACACTTATATGTGGAATAGTATCATATGTTTTCATGGCTTTATCTTTGTCAAGTGCAGCGGGAATTGAAGGGGTAGATAGGAAGTGGTTTGCTTGGATACCATTATTAAATATTCTTATATTATTAAAACTTGTGAATAAAAGTAGTAAGTATATATGGGTATTTATTGCTACATCAATAGTGGGCTTTATAGCGAATTATAATGGTAGTATTTTTCTAATTATTATAAATATAGCATTATCTATATGGTCTATTATTATACAAATACAAGCTTATTCAAATATAGCCAATAAATATAAAATGAATTCAGCGTGGTTTATTGTAGGTATATTTGTATTTCCAGTAATGATGGTAGCATTTATAATTCTTTATAATAAAGTGAAAGTTATAGAAAAGCATTAGTATAAATTTTTAGGAGGTTTTATTATGATGGATTTTTGGATGGAAATACTTGCTCCAATAGTATTGATGGTAGCATTTATTTTATTGATTATTATATTTGTATATTCAATTTGGGATTTTTGTAGTAGAGTAAAAAATTTGAGAAATAATAAATATATTTGTGATGAATATAAAGAAGATGAAGATAGCGATAACGAGGATATATACGCAGTTGAAAGAGCTATTATAGTAATAGGAAATGAAAAGATAGAAGTTGATATTGATTATTATGATATTGACGATACTACTGTTGAAATAGGAAGTAAAGATGGAAAAGTATATATAACAGATATTAAAAATGTTTTATTGATAAGTGAAAAATTTAATGAGGATGGTAAGAATGATTAGTAAAAAAATAAAAAGATGACATATTGATATAACGGATATAGTTTTAGGAATTATATTAAATTTACTTGTATCAATATTAGTAATGTTAATTTTATTAAAATTTGTATTAGTATTATAGAAAGTGTCAGCAGGGGACACTTTTATAAATAGTATTAGTAAAGCAAATATTATAGTGTTTGTTTTGCTAATATTACTTTAAATTAGGAGCAAATAATATGAAAAGAATGATAGGTATACTTTTAACAATAGTGGGAATAGCAACAATTGGGGGTGTTATTTACAAGAAAAATATTGTATTTAATAGACAAAAAGAACTTATAAAAGTTTTAGAAGAAACTTTTAATGAAGAGTCAGAAGATTTCTCTAAGGAAGAAAAATTAATAAATGGATATAAGCCTATTGCATTAGTTGAAATTCCAAGTATAAATTTATCACAAGGATTGGTTGAAGGAATAACAGATGATATTCTCCAGTATTATTTAGGTCATTTTGAGATTTCAGCAAAACCAGGAGAGAAAGGAAATTTTATTGTAGCAGGACATAGAGTTTCTGATTATTCAGAAGCTTTTATAAATCTTTATAAAGTTAGAATAGGAGATAAAGTATTAGTTAAAGTAAATAAAAAAGAATATGTATATGAAATAACTGATAGCTTTATAGTATCACCTAGTAGAGTAGATGTTTTAGAAAATACAGATGAAGCAACAATAACTTTAATAACTTGTACGGTTGGAGCAAAAAATAGACTTATAGTAAAAGGCATATTAATTGAGGAGAAAAATATATAGAATAGGGAGTGGATGTGAGATGAAAGGGAAAAAACCAACAAGACAACAAAAGAAATTAATGAAAGAAAGAAGATTAAAGCCTGATGAGTGGTTGGTATTAAAGAATCCAACGACTGAATTACATATACAACATAGAGATAGTAAGAAAATAAAAATACTACCTATATAGGGGGTAATTTTATGGAGAATAAAATGATAATATGGATAAATAATTATATAGATAAATTAAAAGCTAATGGGAAAGTATTGTCTTTAAAAAAGTTAAAAGTAAAAAATAATAAAGAATAGTAAAAAGATGTTCTTAATGAACATCTTTATTTTATGGAGGTAAGAAGAATGGATGGAAAAATAGTGTTTTATATAGACCATGAATTAAGAGAAGCTTTAGAGTTATATATAATAGATAATGACTTAGATAGAAAGAAGGTTACTTTATCAAAATTAGCAAATCAGATAGTACAAGAATGGATTAAAGATCCGATTCTAAATGAAAAAGATATATTCTTTAGTTATAGAAAAGGATATGCAGGAAGAGTTAGAAGATTAACTATATTTTTAGCAGAAGATTATTTGATAAATTTAAGAAGATTTTATGTTAGAAATTATCTTAGAAAGATATCATCAGAAAATATGATGTTAGCAAATGTCTTAGAGCAATGGGGAATAAAAAATATACCAGGATATGATGAGAAGTTCAGAAAAAAACTTAAAATAGATGAATGTGAGAAAGAGTTTTTCAGATAGAATGGAAAGCTTTTTTTTATTATAAAAAATAAGAAGGTGGGATATAAAATGTATAATACAAGCATTAGAGTTAGTGAAGAAGTAAGAGTTAAATTAGAAGAATACAGAATAAAGAAAGAGCTTCATAAAAAGAAAATGAAGCTCTCTCAAGTTGTAGGTGAAATAGTGGCTAAGTGGTTAGAAAACCAAACTGAATTGAGAGAATATATAGAGGCAGAAAAGCAAAGTAAAGTAATAAGAGACGGTAATATAACAATCTCTTTAGACTATAAAGGTAAAGCAAAATTATATAAAATATTTGGAGAAAAATATATAGATAAAGTTAAGTCACTAAACTTACTTTTATATATTATTTTAGTAAAATTCTTGAATGAAAATTTTGAGGATTTTGATATAAAAAAAGTATTATAGTAATAAAAAAATATAAGTCAAATAAGAATAGTTAGGAGTGATTTTTTTATGGGATGGAGCTTTAGAAAGTCATTTAAATTAGGTGAATTTTTAAAACTAAATTTATCAAGTAAAAGTGGAATTGGATTAAGTACAGGGGTAAAGGGGGCAAGAATTTCTTTTAATAAAAATGGAATTAATTTTAATGGTGGGAAAGGAATTTTTAGAATTAGAAAGTATTTAAGCTTTAAGAAGATATTTAGGATTTTTAAATAAAGTTTTATAAAATGAATTAAGAAAGAAGGTATTAAAAAATGGCTGGAAAAATAAAAGTAAGTAAGAAAATAGTTGAAGAAATTTTAGAGAGCAAAGGGATAAAATATTCTGATTGGTTAGCAGAAAAACATCTTGAAGTTTTAAATGAAAATGAAGAAATTTTATCAGAAAAATTTAAAAAAGCTAAGCAATATGATGAATTAAACAAATAAAAATACAGTTTTTTTTTAGGGATTTTTGGTTTATAATTTATAATAAAATATTAGAAGGAAGAACTAAAAATGAATTTTGAATTGATAAATAATTTGACAAAAGAATATGTTTTGATAGTTGAAGCTTTAAGAAAAAAATACGCTGATAAAATAATAGATAATGAAGAAAGAATATATTTAGATAGAGATTTATTTGAAGATTTGTTATCAAAAAAAGATTTTTTATCCGTATATGAAAAAAAGAAAATTTGGAGAAGTTTAGGTTGGATTTCTTGTGATAATGATGAGTCTAGATTTACTAAAGTTATTAAAATAAATAAAAATGTATTTCGTAAAATTGTCATTGAAACAGAGCCTCAAAAAGTTTTAAAAAATCTCATATCAAATCAATAGAGATACTGGTAACTTAACTGGTAACTTTAATGGTAACTTAATTGGTAACTTTTGATTTTATTTTTAATATTAGTTACCAGTAGTAGAATTATAAAATATAAGGATTAATTAATAATTTAGTTCCATACGTATAATGGGGTATATATGTATATATATACATATATACCATAGAGGGAGGAAATATGGAGTGAATGAATAGGCTATGTTAATAGCATATGAATGAACGGAATATGACGACCTATATGGTGTGTATGGATAGATATCATATATACATAAATTGAGACTGATAAGTCTTAATTTATAAGTAGAATTATTTAAAGGGAGTATGAGGTAAAATAGAAGAGTTAGATAAGATTTTAGAAGTAGAGCTTAGGAAGAAAAGATTAAGAGATAATACGATAAGATGTTATAAAAGTTCTTTTAATAATTTCTTTAAAACGATAGAGTATAGTGATAAAGATTTAATTATAAATAATCTTACTAAAGTAAGAAATAAAACTGAATTATCTCAAATAATTAATTCAATTAGAACTTTAAAAAATTCAACTTCATATTTTAAGTTTATTGATGAAGGTGTCTTAAAAGATATTATTAAAAATAAAAGTGAGAATAGACATAAAAGCTATGAACCATATTTATTAAGTGATAAGTTAAAAAGAATTAATAAAATACGAGATGAAAAATATAGATTAGCTTTTAGATTAATGTTAGTTTCAGGACTTAGAGTTTTTGAAGTTGAAAATTTAAGAAAAGGTGATATTGAAATTAATGATAATGAAATTATTGTTACTGTCATTGATGGTAAAGGTGGAAAGTTTGGAGAAGTTAAATGTCTTGAAGACAAATATTTATCTAAAAAGTTAAAAGAGTTTTTAAAATATAAAACTTCAGATGAAAAACTTTTTTATACCAAAAGAGCTATGCAAAAGAAAGCTCAAGAGTTAGGGTTTACTTGTCATGATCTTAGACGTGCTTATTCCAAATTAGTTAAAAATAATTTGATGAATAATTTAGTTGAAGTTAACGATAATGAAAAAGAAAAAATAATTGAAGAAGAAGTTAAAACTGCTTTAAGACATTCGAAGTTTGAGACTTCTAAAAAATATTTATATAGCAAAAGAATTAAAGTTTAATTAAAACTTTAATTCTTTTTTATTTAATAATGATTTATAGAGAATATCAATGTAAAATATTAATCTATTTTTTCTTTTTAAAATAAGAAATTTTATGATTAGAAGGACATGAAAATTTTAATCCTTTATAACCGTAAAAAGATTTTCTACAACGATGACAATATAGCTCTGTATCCTTTAATAAATAGCGAGGAGTTAGATAAAAGTATTTATTATTATGTAAGAATTTTCGTTTAAGATTATTATATACAGAGAGTATTATCATAGAAACTATGGAAAAAATAACAAAAAATATCTATTAATAAAAATAAAAAAATCATTTTTACCATGGAAAGAAACATTTATTTCTAGAGAGTTTAATATACCCAAAGAAAACAAACCTGTTAAGTAAATAGAAGAAAAAATAAATAATAGTATTATAGATTTTGGAATAAACCAAAAAATATTTTTGAGAGAAAATTCCTTTTCGAGTAATAAAAAGTAATTATCATATAAATTAGCTATTATTTCAAAAAGATGTTTTTTGGTTTCAATATATTTCTTTTCTAAAAATTTATTTTTATTTTTAGATAATTGATATTCTGATTTTAAAAGTTCTATAACAATAATTCGAATATTGTAATCCAATAGATGTAGGTTTGATGAAATAAAATTTCTAAAATATTTATTTGAAAATATAAAATTATTTTTATAGTAATTTCTATATAAAACCAAAGGTGTAAAGAATTTTTTCATAGTTAAATTAATATTTTTGACAGATAATTTTTTTCTTTTAATAAAATTATTAGAGAGTACAGTAAAAAAATTAATAAGTAAAGATATTAGAGTAATTAATAATAATATAGCATCATTATTATTTTTTAAAAATTCTAAAACATTCATAAATATCTCCTTTCAAAATCAGTTTAGTGGAGGGGAAGGTATGGAAAAAATATTATTAATAGTAATTTTATTTATAATTATATCATTTGGAATATTGATATTAGTAAATAAAAATTTGGATAATGGAATAGTGCTACGAATTGTAATTTTTTTTATGAAAAAGTTACAACATGAAAATATTATAAAGAGTAGAACTTTGCTTTATTTGATACAGACAGAGTTAGGAGGAGCTGTAGAGGTTCTTTATGTAAGCTTTAGTAAAGTAGAAATTGAATATATAAAGCAATGTTATGATATTCTGACTGATTTTATTTATGAATCTCATGGAAATAAAATAAAGAAAGAAAAAGATATTTATTTGAATGATAAATTAGAATATATAGATTTTGATAAGATAAGAGAAGCTTTATTAATTAAATTAAGAAATATATGAATAAAAAATTATAGAACAAAATGTTATATCTGCTAAATATGAAGATTTACAATAGTCAATTAGTAAATCATAATGTGCAAATTGAAATTATTACGCAATTAAATTAAGGAGGATTAAAAATGAAAATAAGATTATGTTATAGAGTAGAAAAAGAAGCAGGATGGGGAGAAGATGAATATGGCAATCCAACAGAGGTTTATAGTTGCATTAAAATGGATTGCAAAACTTATAATATTCCTAACGGTGAATACCAAGAATTAGTTAAGGTAGGAAAGAAATTAACAGCAGGAAGTTTTAATATAGAAGAAAAATTAATTACTCCAATTACATTGAATGAATACTTAGATAACACCGAAGAAGATGAAGATTAATTAATAATTCAAGAATAAGACTTTGAAATTAAGACGATATTACTAATTGAAATTATTGCGAAGCAAAAAAAGGAGGTAAATGTGTAATGGAATTTAATATTATGACAGAATGTACATCATGTAACGAAAGAAAATTATGTAATGAAATTCCTGCGGAGTATGAAGGTAAACAAAGAGTGATGAATTTCTGTAAAGAGTGCGATAATGAAATTAACGATATTTTAATTTGGGCTAATGAATACAGTTTTAGACAGAAGAATGAGGTTGAGTGTCCGTATTGTTATGCAGTATATCATATTGATAAATGTGGCACTTCTTTTGTATGCGGGAGTTGTGAATCGGCATTAGAAGTTGAGTTTGATAATAAAGCAGGTTAGAACAGAGAAATGTATTATTTAAAAATAAATAAAGGCGGTGATGAAATATGGGTTTTTTAGATAAGATAATTGCAACAATAGTTGCTTTAGTAGCTTTAAAAATACTTTATTCCATTATTTCTAAGGTATTTTTAAGTGGTATGAAATTCACAAAATTTATTAAGGTTATAGTGAATAAAATTAAAATTTTAAAAGAAAAAAAGAAAGGATGTGGAAATAGTGAATGGTAATGATTTAGAAAATTTATTTGAAGATCTTTTAAGAAGTTTTTTTATAGCAATTAAAAGTCTTTTTATTGGGGCTTTTCGTGGTTCTAAGAGATTAAAGGAAAAATCTTTTTTAATAGCTTCTTTAATTACTTTTATACCACCTTATATTTTAATGTCTAAATATAATTGGAGTGTTTTAAAACTTATTAAAGGGAATAATCCAACCATTGATTTTATTATATTTTGGATTATTACTCTTATATTATATTTAAACATTATCTCAAGTATGGGGATAGATAAAAAGCTAGGAGAAAAATTAATACAAGCTGGTATAGTTTGTCATAATGGACAAGCACCATTATTAATAGGGAAATCTAAAAATAAAAAAGGTTATGATGTATTAACCTTTAAAGGTACTTATAAGCTTGAAGATTGGAGAAGAAATTTAAGTGATATTGAAGTAGCTTTAAACCTAAAGATAATCGATATAGAACAAGGGAAAAGAAAAGATGTTATTTTAATGACAACAGTTCCACCTAAATTATCAATGCCAGGAAAAATTATGTGGGACGATAAATATATACAAGATGAAGATGGAGTTGTTAATTTAGGAAACAACGGAGTAGAAGATATACTATTAGATTTAAATAAAGATCCTCACATTATAGTTGCAGGAGCTACAGGATCAGGTAAATCGGTTGCTATTAAGTCTATATTTTGGCAACTTATAAATCAGGGCCATATTCCTATAATGGCTGATTTTAAAAATGGTTTGGAATTTGGTGAAGATCATAAACAATTTGGAGAAGTTTTAACTGATAAAAACAGACTTTTAGAAGTATTAACTATGTTAGAAAAAGAAAATGAACTAAGACAGGAATTGCTTAAGAAGTATAAAGCTAAAAATTTAGTATCATATAATAAAAAATCAAAAAATAAGTTGAAAAGAGTTATTGTAATTATTGATGAAGTAGCAGAAGTTTTAGATAGTCAAGGCATTAAAGGTGAAGAAAAAGAATTGATGGATCAAATTTCAGCTAAAATGGCTTCTTTTGCAAGAATATCAAGAGTTACAGGAATACATTTAATTTTAGGTGTTCAAAGACCAGATGCTAAGGTTATAACAGGACAATTAAAGTCTAACTGTAGTGGTCGTATATGTGGTAGAGTTCCTGATGGAGTAGCTTCTGAGATAGTTTTAGATAATAGACTTGCAGCAAAGCTTCCTAAAATACCAGGAAGAATGTTATTCTCTAATGGAGCTGACACTATTGAATTTCAGAGTTATTTCTTTGATGATGATATACATTTAAAAGATTTAGGTAAGAAAGTAAATAAGCTTTTAATTGAAGATGAGAATTTTAATAAAGAGAATTTTGAGTTTTACAAATCAGTATCTGAAGATATTCAAGAAGAAATTATTACGGAGAATAAGCCTGTAAGAGAAGAAAAAAACGAAAAGAGAAGTTTATTTAAAAAGAAATTAGAAAATGATATAAATACATCTGATGAATTTGAAAGTGGAATTATTAATTGGGAAAAAACAGAAAACAAACTAGATAGTGAAATGAATGAATATTAAATATTATAAAGATTGGATGGTGAGATTATGTTTTTTAAAGGAAAGATACCTAAAGAAAAGGTTATTAAGCAAAATAAATCAATTAAAGAGAAAATTTTAGATAAGCCAGTTAAGTTAAAAAGTGCTATGGGTATAAGACTCGCTAGATATATACTGTGGACCTTAATAGTTTTTTTAATAATTAGAGGTGCTGTAAGTATCTTAAAGCCTAGTCCAATTAATACAATTTTAGATAAACAAGAAAAGTTTGAAGCCAAGCTCTCAGAAGAAAGTTTATTAGAGAGTAGGGCTTTTTCTTTTGCAGAAAATTTCTCAAAAGAATATTTTAATTTATATTTTGGAAATGCAGAAGATTATACAAATAGGTTAAGAAAGTATATGGACAATAGAATAATTGATACTTTAGATAAAAAGGGGTATATGACGACAGATCATGTTAAAGCATACGCTCTTGAAAGATATTCTGACAATCAATTAGATGTATTTGTTTATTCTAAAGTTCAATTTAGGACTGAAAAGGCTGGACAAGATAAAGTTCAGGATATAACTAAAAGACAATATGATATTCATCAAAGAGATGTATATATAAAGGTTCCTATTTTTTATGATAAAAATGGCAATATGATTGTAGAAGATGCTCCACTTATTGTATCTGCTCCAAAATTAGCAGAGTATGAATTGAAAGATACTTATTTAGGTGAAGAAGTGGCTGATAATGATATAAGTAATGCCATAAAAGATAGTTTGAATCAATTTTTAAAGGCATACTATCAAGAAGATCAGACGCAAGTAGATTATTTCTTAAAATCTCCTGGTATTATAAAGGCTGTTAAAGCTGGAGATGAGTTTAAGGGAATAGAGTCTATAAAGGTTATTGTTTTAGATGCAAATAAGTATAAGTCTATTGTTGAATATAAAACTAATTCTCCTGGAAAAACAATAAATCAAAAAGTTAATATAGACCTAGTTTTTGAAGGTGATAAGTATTTAGTTGAAAGTATTGATACAAGAACATTAAACATAAAATAAATAGTTGGAGGAAGGTAAAATGGACAAATTAATAAATAAAATTAAAGAGAAGAAAGAACAAATAAAAATAGCAATTATTACATTAGGGGTGACACTTAACTTTGCAATGCCTGTATTTGCAGCTCCAGCGGTAGGAGAGAATGCGGCCAACTGGTTTTTAGAACAAGTCTTTTGGTTAATAATAATTTTTGTAGTTTTAATGGCCATGAAATATTATCAAGGTGGAAATTCAATTAAGATGTTGGTTGTACTAGTAGTTGGAGGGATTTTATTATTTTTGGTTAAAAATCCAACTATGCTTGAAACCTTCGGTAATTGGGCTGCAGAGATTTTAGGGGTGAGGTAAATGGAAGATATAGTTTTAAAAAATTATAATAAAATTCACACTGTAGAGCAAAATTGGTATAGCGTAGGAAGTATAAAGCTTCCTGCCCCTGTTAATCCAATGATAGCAGGAAGTTTTATACTTATAGCAGGAATTATTCTTTTAATTAATAGAATAGTAAATATTCCATTACCTGAAATAGTTAAGTTTGCTATTATTCCTTATTTAATAACTAGAAATATTAAAGAAAGTAAAAAAGATGGTAAAAATCTATTAAAATATTATATTTCATATATTCCTTTTAAGCTTAAAGAGAAAGTTGAATATGAAAGATTTAAACAGGTAGATAAGATAGAGGAAGTTAAGTTTTTTTATTAAAAATAAAAAAAAGATAGATTAGTTGATAAGGAACTAATCTATCTTTTTATAATAAATCCAGACCAGATATTAAAAATGTATACTAGACACAATATAATTTTAAAATTTTTTTCTTGTATAGTCAAATATATTTTAAGGAGGAATTGGTTAGATGTTTAAGTTTCCAATAAAGTATTACGAAGAAAATATAATTTTTACTGAAGATGGGTGTTTTGGTGCTTTTGAGATTAATGGAGTAGATTATGAAAATAAGAGCAAGGATAACAAAATAAGACTATTAGAGAATATAACTAATTTTTTAGTTGATATAACAACGGAAGCTAAGATACTTATAATACCTAAGAAGCAAGATGTTAAGGAAATCATAAGAAGTAATTATAAATATATGAGTAAGGAAGATCCATTAGTAGATCTTGCTGCAGCTTATAGTGAAGAAGTTATTAAATACCTAAAAAAGAAAGAAGAAACTAAAAAGTTTGAAGATCATTATGGGAATGAAATTGAATATAGTGAGAAATCTATAGATTATAAAACTATAATTTTAGTAAGATTTGAAGATTTAAAAGAAAAAGATATATTAAAGAATATAAACCAATGTTTAGAATACCTTCTATATAACCCTAAAAAGGCTTTAGATTCGCTTTTAGGAGTTAGGGATACAAATATATTAAAAAGTAAAATAAAAGCCTTTAAAAAGCATTCTAGTTTATTTATGAGGAATAATGAGGCTAGGGTTAATCTAACACCTTTAAAGGCTAAGGATATGGAATGGTTATTTAGAAGGATTAATAAGAGAGGATTAGAAACTAAAGAAAATAAAAATAACTTTGTACCATTAGCAAATTTAAAAGTAGATGAAGTGAAGAAGGATATAGAAATAGATCCATTAACTGCAGATATTAAATGTTTATTTGAGGGGAAAATATCCAATGATGATAGAGCAATAAAAATATTAACGGAAGATGGATATAGTTATCAATCTTTTTTAACGTTAACTGAAATGCCTGATTTAAGATTTCCAGGAAGTGAATATATTTTTAGTACACAAGAGTTTAATTTTCCTGTTGAAACTTGTATTCATATTAAAAGTTTAGATAAATTAGAAAGTAGTAAATTAGTTAATAGAATGAAAAAGAAAGTGGAGTCAGAGATAGTTAATGCCAATGAAGTTAAAATGAATGCTAGTGAAGATACTTATATAGCGTTAAGTGAAGTCAATGATATGGAGAGAGAAGTTAATTCAACGGGGAAGTTAGCTAAAGCGACTATTTCTTTTTGTGTTTCTGCAGATAATAGAGAAATTTTAGAAGCTAATGTTAATAAAGTTATGACTTTATATAACGATTTTGGCTTTGGAATTCAAAGACCTATTGCAGATCAGCTTAAATTATATTTAGAGTTTATTCCAGGCGCAAGCAGATATACAGAAGATTTTATAAGGTTAATGTCTTATAGAACTATTGCAGGTACGGGAATAGGTATAAAAAGAGCTTTAGGTGATGAATTTGGATATTATATAGCAGAAACTAGAATAGCATCACTAAAAGTATTTTTAAATATGGCTAGAGCTTGCTTAGAAAATAAAAGTGCATCAGCAACTTTCTATGGAAATTTAGGAACTGGGAAGAGTTTTGCTGCCAACATTTTAGTTTTAGTTCATGTTATTTTTGGAGGGTATGCACTAATTTTTGATCCAAAAGGAGAGCGCAATGATTGGGTTAAGTATTTACCTTGGCTTGAAGGTCTTATAACTACTGTTAGATTAACGGGAGATGAGAAATATAGAGGTATGCTAGATCCATTTAATATTTATAAAGATAACATAGAAGATGCCATAGAATTAGCTGTAAATATAGTAAGTGAGTTAAATAGATTAACACCAAAGGATGATGAATTTATAGTTTTAAAAGAATCAGTAGTTAAAATTAAAGAAGATGAAAATAAATCTATGATAAGACTTATAGAAATACTAGAAGATTATAGTGTTGAAGATGAGTTATCTCCTGCAGCTAGAAGATTAGCAAGAAAACTTAGAACTAATAGTAGCGTTGGTATGTCTAAATTACTATTTGGAACAGGAAAAGAAGAGTCTATCGATTTTGATAATAGGATAAATATATTACAAATAGATAATCTTAAGATACCATCAATGGACACAAAAAAAGGTGATTATACGGAAGAAGAAAACTTATCAAATGTGCTTTTAATGGTTATGTCTCAATTTGGTAAGAAGTTTGCATTAACACCAAGAAATAATTTTAAGTTAGTTTTATTTGATGAGTCATGGTATTTAAAAAATTCTGTAGAAGGGAACAAGCTGTATTCATTCTTAACTAGAATGGGAAGATCTCTTTTTACAGGCTGCATATTCAACGGTCATTCAGTATTAGATATTCCTTCAGAACAAGTTAAAAATACAATATCTTATAAATTCTGTTTTAGAACAAATGAGGTGGAAGAAGCTAAGAGAATGTGTGAATACTTAAAGATTGATGTATCTGAAGAAAATATAAACACAATACTAAAATTAAAGAATGGAGAGTGTTTATTTAGTGACTTAGATGGAAGAGTTGGACTAATAAAGTTCGATCCTGTTTTCAAAGAAATAATAGATGCATTTAATACTACGCCGAAAACTAAAGAAACAAAAAAGGAAGAAAAAGAGAATGAAGAAGATTAGCATAGGAGTTTTAATAGCTTCTTTTTTTATGCCTATTTTTCTTATGATGTCTATGTTAATGGCTATTGGGAATACAACAACATCATCAGGACCTTCGGGACCAGTTGTACCTTCAGAGAGTGAACAAGCATTTATAGAAGCTGTAGCACCGATAGCACAAGAGACCTTTAAAGAATATGGTGTATTTCCATCAATAACATTGGCACAAGCTATATTAGAGTCAGAATGGGGACGATCAGGGTTAGCAACGGAAGGAAATAATTTGTTTGGAATTAAAGCCGATGAAAGTTGGACAGGCCCAGTAATAGAAATGCAGACACAGGAGTTCGTAAATGGTGGATACATAACTATTATTGCTAGATGGAGAGTTTATGACAAATGGGAACAATCAGTATTAGATCATGGAAAGTTTTTAAAAGAAAATAGCAGATATGAAATAGCAGGAGTTTTTAAAGCCAAAGATTATAGAGAACAAGCAGAAGCTATATTAAGAGCTGGTTATGCAACAGATCCTAATTATGCTAATAAATTATGTTCTATTATAGAAAGCTATGAGTTAAATAAATATGATAACTAGAAAAGAAAGGAGCTGTTCTTTTGGCGGAGTTTTTATACAAGAAATATCAAAATATAGATAAAAGAAAAATATTTAAAATAATATGTATGTTAGTAATTGTCTATGTTGTGTTCTGTATTTTTGAAAGTATAGTAAATGCAGATATTTTAGATGCAATGGGAGAACCTGAAAGTTTTAAAGACTTACTAGGGGAAGCAAAATATCTGCAGAGTCCTTATAGATCGAATTATTTTTTAGATGTTAAAAGTTTAGGATTAACGGACTTGTTTAACAAATTTACAAATTGGAGTGCTAATTTAATATGGTCAGGAGTAACAATATTAACTTATATTTTACTTATTGTATTTAATTTAGGTTTTTCAATGGATATAGCAGATATGTTTCATGGGATTTTAAATTCTATAATGGCAGCCTTAAAAACAACAATATTTGATGAGTATTTTTTATTAATAGTTTCTATAGCAGTTATATATGTGGCTATATCCTTTGTAAGAAATAATTTAGGCCAAGTTTTTAGTAGACTTGGATATATAGCAATAACAACAGTATTAATGCTAGTGGCTACAATTTATTCAGCAGATATAGTATCAGGAATAACAACATTATCTAAGAGTATAGGTGCAAGTTCTATAGTTGCAATAAGTGATAGAGAATCAACGGAAGATAATATAGGACAAGTATCGGGAGAGCTTTGGAGTAATTTAGTTCATAGACCATGGTTAGAGTTAGAGTTTGATGGAAGACAAGATCAAGTTGAAAATTTAGATGGTGTGGTAGATAAAATTCTAAGTATGACAAGAGATTCAGAAGAAAGACAAAATTATATTGATGAATTAAATAAGAATAATCAAGAATTATTTAAAGACAATGCAGGTACAGGAAGAATATTGCCTTCAATTTTAATATTAGCAGTAAATGTAGTTAAAATGGGAGTCATGATAGTTTTAAGTATTATACAAATAGTATTTCAAATAGTAACTATAGTATTTGTATTAGCATTTCCTTTTATGCTGCTATTATCAATATCACCTAGTTTTGGTGGAATGGACTTAATATTCAATTTAGGAAATCAAATACTAGGAGCTCAAGTTGGAATAGTATTAACATCATTTTTACTGGGGCTTATGATAAAGTTAGATGGACTTATAGCAACATATTTAGGTGGACTTGGAACTTATGGATGGTTTGCTATAACTGTAATTCAAACAGCTATATATGTAGGTATTATATGGCAAAGAAAACAAATATTTAGATTATTAATGTCAATGCAAAGTAAGATTAGCAGATCAAGTGCAGGGGTATGGCGAAATGTTATGAAAACAACGGATAGAACTGTTGATGGAGCAAAACATGTAGGAGAGTATGCTGCAGATAAAGTGAAAGATGGGGCAAATAATTTTAAAGAAGCAGTAAGAGAAAAAGCATCTAATTTTGGTGATAGGGTAAGAGATTTTCATGAGAAAAATTTTGATAAAGAGACTCTTGGAGACAAAATTAGAAACTATAACAAAGAAAAAGACAATGAGAAAAGGCAACAGGAAAACATTAAGTATAAAAGTAGTAAGGATAGTAAAGATCCAGGAGAAAATAGAAATAAAACTACAAGTAATATAAATAAAGAGCAAATGAAATCAGAAGATAAATCAGAAAATATTAAAAGACCAACAATGAAAAACATGGTTAACAAAATGAGACAGGAAGGTAGAAAAGATGATGAAGATATAAAAGTTAAAGATATAGATGAGAAAGTTGAAAAAGCTATAGAAAATAAAGAGCAAAAAGAACGTATAAATAATAAGAATATAGTTAATGAGGTGAGAAATAGAAATTTAAACAAAGAGAATAAGCCTTATAATAATGCTGAAGTAGTAAATACTGAAAGAAATCAAAATATGATAGAAAAAATAGTAAATAAGGATATGAGAAACTCATTAAGAGAAAAAGAAAGTAGTAATATACAAGATATAGATAAAAATCCAGTAAAAAAAGAGTTTAATGTAAATAAGCAAAGAGAAGTAGTTATAAAGAATCAACAAATGAAAAATGGAATAAGTAGTATTGATAGAGCTAGAATATTTAATAGAAATAATAAATAGAATTAAAATAGATAGGCTTAACTAAAAGTCTATCTAGTAACAGGGAAAATCTATAAAAAACATTTAGTTCAATATAATAATATCTTGATATTATTATAAATTTCAAGTAAAAAGTAGATGGTGTATAAAACCATCTACTTAAGTGATAATGGTTGATCAAAAGCATATAAGAATGGAACACTATATGCTTTTGAGAAGAGAGTGATTTTGAGTATACTATACAATAAAGAAAATAATAGGGCAATAGTAAAAAGACAGATGCTATATAGAGACATCTGTCTTACGTTAAGAAGATAAATAGGCAGATAGAAATAAAACTTACTATCTTAGATATAATGATTATTAAATAATTAATGTATAGTAAAGAAAACTCTATATATTAATGCATAAGAGAAGGTTCTTATATAAAAAAGGAAGCTATATATATTATACTAAAATATAATTGAATTTAATCAAATTTTATTTGAAATTTAAACTAATTTTAATAAAATATTGAAAAAATATTGAAAAATAATTTTAAATAATATAAAATGAGAACATAAGTTCTTGGAAAATATGAGAAAAATGAAAATAGCAACAATAAAATATTGTTGCTATTTCGATACACACTAAAATTTATATTGTATTAGTGAATAGAATATAATATAATTTTATAAAAAGAAGAAATAAATCTTCTCATAAAAAATTCCAAACGATAAATTTAAATGCCTAGGAAACATTTAAATTTATATAACTGAAACTGGTAGACAGAATACCAAGAAACAGAGTGTTGGAACTTTAAAATCTCATGTGATTTTAAAATAATATTATCACATGAATAGAATTTTATCAATACATAAATTTTGTCAACAAAGACAAAAAATAATTTGATTAAAGTTAAAGATTTTAAGTTTACATATACTGACTCTTAGGTATCAAGTTACCTAGGAGTCTTTTTTATTAAGCAAAATAGAAAGAGAAACAAAGGAAGGAGGTGCAGAACAATGAAGCAACAAGGAAATTTTATAGAGCAAATGTATATATATAGTATGATAGATAAGTCAGGAGTATTACAAAGATACTTTGGAGTTAATGAGGTGGTTAGAGGAGATTTTGCTCAAAATAGAGCAAATGAGAAATATGAGACACATATAGAAAAAGCATTAGAATGGCCAATAAAGAATAGATGGAATAAAGAATTAAGTCATATTAGTCTTCAAAGTTTTTGTACCTTCTTAAATAAGCAGGAAAGAACACTAAGAACAGAAGAGCTTGATGATAGATATTATCCATTTACTATTGAATTTGAATCATCAAAAAAGCATGAGGAAAGTGATGTATTCTTTGAAGTAGCTCAGTATCTAGAATATTTAATGAAAGGCTTAAATATAGCTGAAAAGGACATAGTTATTATTATAAATAATAATAAGTCAGTTTATGTTATGGTTAATCCTAAGGCTTTTGGATTAAAACCAGGAAAGAATATACATAGAGTTTATACGGAGATGTATAAAAAAATTAAAGAAAAAGTATCTTTAAAATTTGTAGATGAAAGTGTAGTTAATTCAAGCTACAGGTTAATAAAAACACCTGGAAGTTTTTATAAAGGTGGATATATTAATTATGTTTCAATAGATGAGTTTATGCACTTAATGACAGGTCATTTAACAAGAAAAAAATTAACTAAACATCAAAGAGACATAAGAAAATTAGTGTTACCTGGAGTTCAATCTTTAAAGATGACTAGACTTTATGAGAAGTCTAAAAAGAAGGTTGAAAAGAGTTTAAGGGACTATAAAAAGAATAAAAATAAAGCTTTAGATTTACCAGGAAGTTTAGAGTGTAAAAGAGAGTGCGTTAAGGCATTAATTGATATGCCTTTAATGGAAAAAGGAAATAGAAATAATTTCTTAGTAACAATAGCTTTAGGGTTAAGTGAAGCTAATTATAGTGAAGCTGAAATTAAAGAAGTTTTAAAAAGAAAAGCTACAGAATGGAAACATGATGAAAGTTTAAGAGCTGTTGAAAAGAAATATGAAACTTTAAAAAGAAATAGGACAAACTTCTCTTGTGATAAAGTTAAAATGCTTTTTGAAGAAGAAGGATTAGGTCATATTTGTGGTGCTTGTAAAAAGGCCATAAATAGCAATTATATTGCGAGGAATATAATTGAAGCTATTTATAACAACAAGGGGGCAGTACGCCATTATAGGGCTTATTTAGAGCTAGAAAAACAAAAGCTTTTAGGAAAGTTCTTTAATGCTGAAGAAGTTGGAATAAAAGAAAGAACTTTAAAAGAATTAGAAAAATTAACGAATGGAAAATTTGAAAAGAAAGATGGATTAGTTAAGATAACAATAGAAAGAGGAAAGGCAATATATAGATTACCATTAGATTTTATAGAAAGCTCAGTTGATATATTGGACCAAAAGATAGGAAAAGTATTAATGTTAATAGTTAAAGCATATTCAGGAAATGAATATGGAGTTTTTGTAAGCACAAGTATAATAAAAATGGCAGAATACTTAGGATTTAAAAATGAAAGAAGTGTATATGCATTTTTAAATGAATTAGAAAAGCTAGGATTTGTAACAAAGAATAATAATGGAATAACAGTATATTATAAGAGCAGAAAAGTTGTAAGTTTAGAAGAAGAAAAAGAAAATAGAAAAGAGAAAATAAGAAAAAGTATAGAAGATATAAAAGTAGTAAATGGGCTACAATTAGAATTTAAATTTGAAAAGATAGAAGCTAGTACAAATATACAAGAAGTAAATGGAGAAATTTATATTTTCAGTAGAATGGAAAATAATAAAAGCCTCAACCGAGGATCACCGCCAAGTTGAAAGATTGAATAAAAGTTGAAAAATAAAGAGTATAAAAAGTATTATAATAAAAAATAAAATTAACAAAATAAAACAATGTACAAGCTGTCTATAAGGCTCTGTAAGAAGAGTAAAATTTAAACGTAGTTATATTCGTAAAAGGCAATAAGACTCAAATAAAAGTCTTATAAAAAGCATTGATTAAAGGTTGGTATAAGGAGAAAAAAACAATTTCCAAAATAAGTAATTTACACGGATTCATGAAAAAAATCGAAAAATAAAATAGTCTCTATCTGTTGAAAATACTAAGTTTAAAGGATATTAAAAATTTACCCATTTAAATATAATATTCTTTATAGGGGAACCCGCAGGGTTTTCCTCACTAACTTGGGAGAAAGAAAAAACTATAATAGAATTTAAAACTTACAATTTTGGATTAATATATAAGACTTATTTACGAGGATATTATATAAAGAGTATTAATAGAGAAATGAAATAGATAAAGCTTTTATAATAGACCAACTGGAGTCGATTGGGTTCGTGGAGCTTGTCGGAACGGTTCCTATCGATGTAAGGCGGTAGCCATGGGCGGTGACAAATTAATTGGATTAGAAAGGGGTGTTTTTATGAGTTTAAGTAATAAACAGGTGATACGATTGATGAATAAACATAAGGTAAAGAGAGAAGAATTAATTTCTATTGTTGAATCTAATCATCCTAAAGGGATAGAGTCAATTTGTAATTTAAATAAGGCTAGATTTGATGAAATATTTAGAGGAGCTGACTTAACTTTTATAGAGGGAATCTTAATTGTAGAGGCCTTGGGATGCAGTATTTCAGAGATGTTTATATAGTTTCTTTAAAAGGAGATTAGAGATTTTATGAGAAAAAAGTTTAAAGAAGTTTTAGAGCGAAAGGAAAAGGTAAAAAGAAAGCTTATAAATAAGTCTTTTTCTTGCTCAGAGGCTTATTTGAAAAGGAAAATTAAAGAAGAAGAACAACTTAATATGCTATTACATGATGTTTTTGAAGAGAAAAATATTATAAAAAAGGAGTAGAAGATAGAAGATGGCAAGAATTATAGAAGGATTTCATATGAGATACAATAAAATATTAACAAATAAGAGATATAGATGGTTTATTCCGAAGGCGTTAGATTCTAAAATTTCAAAAGGGGATAAAGTTTTAGTGAAAACTAAAATGCCAAATGGAGAGTCCAAATTATGCGGAGTTATAGTACTTGATATTTTAGAAAATGATAAAAAAAAGCATGAGCCAGTTATAGCGATATTATCAAAATATAATGAAGAAATAGTTAATGTTAAAAAATCAGTTGAAGATAATAAAGATGATAAAAAGACTTTAGTAAAAGATGAATCTAAGAAAAGAAGGAAAATTTCTGAAGAAGAAAAAGAAAGTATAAAAGCATATAGAGCTTTAGGGAAAACCTTAAAAGAAATAGCAGAAATACACACTTGTTCTATTAGTACAATTCATAAAATAATTAAATCATAAATAGAGTTTGGAGGTTTGGTAAATGAGAAGAAACGTAGCAGGATATAGTGATTTAATTGCAATAGAATTTTTAAAAGAAGCCAGGATATTAAAAAGACAACTTCAATTAATGAAAAGCAACATAGATAAAATTTCAACTGAAGATTTAATTAAAATATTGACGATAACAAATATTATAGAAAAAGAATTTATGGAATTAAAGAAAGAAGGAGGCGATATAGTTAATGACAGAGGACATTAAGAAAAATCTTTGTGCTATAAGAAACTGTAATAAGTGTATTAAAAATTTAGATGGATCTTGTTCAGGGTGTTCTCTTTGCGATGTTGCTTTCTGTAGATGTAGTAAAGAAAAGTTAAATAGATGTTTAGTTAGATGTCCAAGAAAGTTAGGAACTTTTAATAATATAAAAATAATAAAAGATGATACTACTCTATCAGAAAATTCTTTTTATGAATTACCAGGATATATTCCAATAATGCCTGATAAGCTTGGATATAGTTTTGACTTTTCTAAAGTCAATAATACTGTTGGAATACATGGAGAGTTTTTACTATCGGCCAATGGTGAAAATATATCAAATATATATAAAATGAGAGGATATAAAAAGACCTTAAATTTATCTTCAGATATAGAAGGTATAGTTGAATTTTATATAAAAGATAGGGCTTTAGAAGGCTTTTGGAATAATAGAAAAGAGTTATATAAGCAATTAAAAAAATTAAAGTTTAAAGCTATAATAACTCCTAATTTTTCATTATATGAAGATGCACCAAGATCAGAGCATCTTTATAACATTCAACGGACTAAGAGAGTTTATAATGAGATGATCCAGGAAGGACTGCCAGTTATACTTGATATTATTTGGGCCACTAATGAAGATATTGAGTTTTGGATTAAAGAAATTAATAGAAGTAATATAAAGACTATAGCTTTTAGCTTTATGAATGTTGATACAAGGCTAAAAGCATCGAATGCCTGGAGACATTATTTACTTGGATATAAAATTTTAATTTCTAAAATTCCTTTAGACATAGAAATCATCATTGCAGGTATTTCTTCAGTTGAAAGAGTTAGAGAAATTAAAAAGATAAGTGGAAATAGAAAAATTTCTATAATGCATCAAGCAGCATGGGTAAATAGCAGAAAAGGATTTTCAAGTAAAGATAAAAAGCAATTAGAGAGAAGAATAAGTAAAGATGAAATTTTTCAGATGAATCTAGATTTTTATAGTAAGGAGTATGAAGTGGATTCATAAAATAATTAATGAAAATAAAAAGGAATTATAGTATAAACAATTCAATAATTAATTATTGAAAAAAAGAGATTATACCATAGTTATTTCATCAATTAATTATTGAAAAGGTGGGGTTGAAAATAAAAAAAGAAATTATAGAATGTTTATAAATTTAAAAAATATGATATAATATAAATAAGAAAAGCATCGTACGGCTAATACGATGCTAGTCCTAGAACGTTTTTCTTTGGGCTATTAGTAAAATTATATGTTTGAATTAAAGAAAGAAGGACTATTTGGACGGAGTTCTTTTTTCTTTGCTTTTTATGGATAAATTAAGACCTAAAATTTTAACATTTAGTTCTAATGAGAAATCTTTATTATGTCTAAGTATTATAGTAATTAGAACAATAATAATAGTTCCTATTAAAATTATCTCAAGCATACTAATAACACCACCTTTTCGTTTTAGTTAAAAACTAATAACCAAAAGGCGGAGAACGTACAACCGCCACGCCATCCATCGTGGCATAAAAACAATATAATTATACCATAAAATGAATATAATAGCAGATTAGTTTTATAACTAGTCTGCTTTTTTATGGTGTGCCCAGCATGGGCACGTACTAATCGGTGAAAGTCCGTAATGGGGGCTGATAGTGCCAACCATTTAGCTGATGACAAGGGTGTCCATCGTGAGGTGGAATCTGAAGGAAGTCTAAGGAAAAATCTTGGTCTGAGGTATACGAATCACTTTCGAGGCTTACTAAGGTCGGACGAGTTTGCATAACAAGACAAAGTCCAACACTACCCGAAATCTTAGGAGTAAATGTAGCAGATATATGAGATGAAGGTTGTTGTTCTTACCTGGGGAGGTCTGATAGATATATTGCTAATAAAGATAAATTTCTAAAGTAATAACCTATATAGTGATATATAGCTGAACTATCAGAAGTCAGCAGAGGTCATAGTAACTCCGCTAATCGCGATAGCGGATGAAGGACTGAACTTTAAGGTGGTTTTGAAATTTGAAAGTTTCGCAGAATAATCAGAGATTGCAGAAAACTAAATATTTAGGCTCTAGTGCTAAAAATAGAGTGGAACTTGAAGATAAGCAAAGAGTGCATAGAAGATTCTCGGCAACTTCAAATAGAGAAACAAGTGAATTTGAATATGGCTCATTAGAAAGAATATTATCAAGAGAAAACTTACTTTTAGCAATGAAAAGAGTAATCTCGAATAAAGGTAGCCATGGAGTCGATGGAATGACAGTCTATGAACTTAGACAATTTCTAAAAGATAACTGGCTATCAATAAAAGAAAGTATTATGAATAATGAGTATAAACCAATGCCAGTCAGAAGGGGTGAGATACCAAAACCTAATGGTGGAACTAGGTTGCTAGGAATACCAACAGTTTTGGATAGATTTATTCAACAAGCAATTGCTCAAGAGTTAAATAATATCTACGACGGAAACTTTTCAGAAAGTAGTTTCGGCTTCCGTCCTCGAAGAGGGGCGAAAGATGCCATACATAAAGCAGAAACTTATATTAATGAGGGTTATACTTGGGTTGTAGATATAGACCTAGAGAAATTCTTTGATAAAGTTAATCATGATATACTTATGTATAAACTCTCAAAAGATAAAAAAGATAAGAGAGTATTAAGGTTAATAAGAAAATATCTTCAATCTGGAATAATGATTAATGGAATAGTAGTTACAAGTGAGGAAGGAACTCCGAAAGGAGGTCCATTAAGTCCACTTCTATCTAATATAATGCTAGATGAATTAGATAAAGAACTAGAGAGAAGAGGACACAAATTCTGTCGTTACGCTGACGATTGCAATATTTGTGTTAAGAGTAAAAGAGCTGGAGAAAGGGTTATGGAGAACATAACAAGCTTCATAGAAGGTAAATTGAAATTAAAGGTAAATAGGACTAAAAGTGCAGTTGAGAGACCATGGAAAAGAAAGTTTCTGGGATTTACTATAATACTATCTTTTGGGAAAGCTTGCTCTACTATTTCTAAACAATCATTAAAAGATATAAGGATAAAATTATAGAAATACTATCAAGGTCAAAGCCGATGACTTTGGAACAAAGAATAATTAAACTGAACCAAATAAATATTGGATGGATTAATTATTATGGAATAGCCAAATGCAAAGGTATTGCTCAGCAATTGGATAAATGGATAAGGCATAGATTAAGAATGTGTATATGGAAAAAGGTTAAAACAAGATACAAAAATCTTAAAAAATTAGGATTAAATCACTATCAAGCAATAAAATTCGCCAATACCCGAAAAGGATACTGGCGCATAGCTAGTAGTGCAATTTTAAATATTACACTTACGAATCAATTCTTTAACGACTTAGGCTTGAAAAGCCTAACGAATCAATATATGAAAATTCATTAAACTTAAAGAACCGCCGTTTACCAGACCGGTACGCACGGTGGTGTGAGAGGACGGAAAATAAAATAATTATTTTCCTCCTACTCGATTTTAGATATTAAGTATATTTGCATGTATGATTCTTAATTAATAATAATAAATTTCATAAAAAAGTTTTCAATTCATTTCTGAATGGTATAGCTTATTACATGAAAACATACTTTTAGTGTTTATAAATTAATTATTAAAAATAAATAAATATTATAACAAAGTATGTTTAATAATTAATTTGTGAAAATAAGGGGAGGATTGAAAATTGTAATTAAGGAGTTAGAAAATCGTTTAAGTGAATATATTGATATAATTAATATAGATAAAATATTAATTAAAAAGGTATTGATTTAGAGTGATAAGACTAGAAATATTAACTCCAAAAGTAGATTTTGTGTTTAAAAGAATATTTGGAAATGAAAATAATCCAAGAATACTAATTTCTTTCTTAAATGCAGTGATAAAACCTAAAGATCCAATACAAAAAGTACAGATCATGAATAATGATATAGATAAGGAATCTATTGAAGATAAATTCAGTAGATTAGATATTAAAGCAAAAACTAATAAAGATGAACATAATATGGTTAAGAGAAGCTTATATTATTGGAGTAAAATCTTTGAAAGTCAACTTACGGAAGGGAGAAAGTATGATACTTTAGCAAAGACAATTTGTATAAATATATTAAACTTTAAATGTTTAAAGACAAAGGAAGCTCATTCAATACATAGATTAAAAGATATTAATACAAGTGAAGAATTAACAGATCTTCAGGAAATACATTTTATAGAATTACCTAAACTACCTAAGAATGAAGAAATAAAAGATGTATTTGATGCATGGATGGAGTTTATAGAAAATCCTATAAGTAATAAACTTGAAAAAGCTGAAATGACTATACAAGAAATTAAAGAAGCCAAAAATGAATTATTAAGATTAAGATTAAGATTAAGTTCAAGTGATAAAGAAAGAATGAAATATGAAGATAGAAGAGCAGCTTTATTAGATAAAGTAAGTGCTCTTGAAAATGCTGAGGAAAAGGGAAGAAATGATAAAGCTATAGAAGTAGCTAAAAATTTACTTAAAGCTGGAATTGATATGGATATAATTGTAAAAACACAGGATTAAAAAGAATCGATATAGAAAAATTATTATAGATAAAATGGTATTAATTGAACAATATCAACTAATACCATTTTATTTTGTTAATTTTAGTATTGAAGGTAGGAGCTTTTTATAACTAGAAAATAAATTTACAAAGGATAGTTTAGAGAATTATCATTGATATAATCACAGAATATTAGGAAAATTTTAAGAATTAGTTAAAAAAATATTAAGAATAAGCAGTTATAATTAACTTATAAAATGATAATTATAAAAACATTTATTTATAGTATAGGATGTAAACTTATTTGGAGGGATAATTATGATAAGAAAAAGGATTTTAGGAATATTTGCAGTAGTAGCTTTAATTGCAACAGTATCAGTAGGAGGAGTATATAAAAATATTTCAACAACCACTGGAGATGTCAGCTTAACACAAGAGTATACAGATTATGATTTAACATATGAGGATATAGATGCTGAATTTAATTCTATAGAATCAGAAGAAGATTTAAAGGCTTTAAAAGATGAATTTACACAAGAGTATGGAAGTGAAGATGTATTTAAAAAGGTATATGAAGATGATGAGTACCTAGAAGAAGTTAATGGAGCAAAGGGTATATATAGATACACAGACAAGAGTACAAATGAAGTAGAAGAATATAATTACTTTGATGAACTTTTAAATAGTTTTGCAAATGATACTACTGATACTACAAGCAATAGTATTTAAAGGATAAAAATAATATAGTTTATTTGCAATATTTTATTAGAAGTTGACTAAAAAATATTATTACTAAGATAAAAAAGGAGAAGCTAAGTTTCAGTAATTTAATTTAGCTTCTCTTTTTTTGCTAACAATAAAGTTGAATATTGAAATGAAATTTTTGTAATATATATGAATTATTATTACTTTAAAAACCTAGGGAGTAAAAATGAAATTGGTATTATATTTTGTAATATAGTATAGTAGTATTAATGTTTAAAGTTAATACTAAGTAACGAAGAAGATTATAGTGAAACTTTAGATAATAATTATAATTTTACAAAACTAGAGAGGAGATTAAATGAATAAAAAGTATATTTTTGAAAGAGCATTATTGATAACATATGGATTAATAGTTTGTTTTTTATTATTGAAATTTGAAAAAGTATTAAAGGGATTAAGTGTATTAATAGGTGTTCTTTTACCAGTTATACTAGGAGGAGCTTTTGCATTTCTTTTAAATATACCAATGAGCTTTTTAGAGAAAAAAATTAGTGAATTGTTAAATAAACTAAATCTTAAAGAACGAACAGTTTTTATGATAAGTAGAATTACTTCTTTAGTACTTATTATTATAATAATTATTGCAATAATAATATTAAGTATAAATATTATTATACCTCAAGTAGTACAGAGTTTTTATACTATAGTTGAAAAGTTACCTAATACTATTAAGGATATAGAAAAATTTTTAAGTGAGAATATTAAAAATATACCTTTAATAGAATGGTTTAATACAAATATGGGGAAATTTGATGGTAGCAATGCTAAAATGTTAAATGGTATTTCTCAAAATATATTAGGTGGTGCTATAAATATTACTTTAGGCATAACAACTAGTATTATTAATGCAGTATTAGGATTAATAATATCTATGTATATTTTATTAGATAAAGAACATTTAAAACGTCAATTGAAATTAATTATTCATAAAATAAGTAAAGATAAACATAGTAATGTAATTTCAATATTAAAGTTAACTTATTATAAGTTAAGAAAATATATTGGAGGTCAAGCTACAGACGCAACTATATTATTTTTGATGGTATTTGTTTCTATGACGATTTTTAAGATGCCCTATGCTTTATTGATTAGTTCAATTGTAGGAGTATCTGCTGTAATACCGATATTTGGACCATTTATTGGAGCTTTAATATCAATATTAATAATGTTTATTGGAGGCTATGATAACATAGTATGGTTTATTTTATTAGTAATAGTTATGCAACAAATTGAAGGAAATATAATTTATCCGATAGTAGTAGGGAATTCGCTAGGTTTATCAGCATTATATATTGTAGTATCAGTTATAGTTTTTTCAAGTTTATTTGGTATTTTAGGAATAATATTTGGGATGCCTTTATTTGGAGTATTTTACGAGATACTATCTAAATACATAAAGAAAACTTAATATCTTAATAGTTATATAAAAAAGCATAAAGATAACTAATTTATATGTAGACTTTATGCTTTTTCTTATGAAAATTATTCAATATCTTTACTTATTATTTTACACATATTATAAAAATAAAGTTCTTCTCTATATTAGTCATATGCGATGAATATTTAAATTTGTATATAGCTTTTTTAGGGGCATTTATAAAGTTATAATACTCCTCTATAAGTTTAGTAGGTGTACAATAATCATTATCTCCACAGCAGAAGTATATAGGAATATCAATACTATTAATTTCAGTAAATAAATTCATTTTATTCATCTCATAATACATATATTTATTAGAAATCATTATACCTTTTAAAAATTTAAACCAGTCAAATAAATTAAAGTATTTAAATGAAATACTTTTTAATATAAAAGATATTCTAGTAATCTTAAAAATATCACCTTTATAGAATTCAATTAATTTATTAAATTCATTAATTTTATTTTTATCATTATATGGAGGAGCACCGATTCTACGTAAAATTTCAAGACCATTTTTATAGTTATCCTTATTAACTTTTTTTAAGTAATAAATTAAAAATTATTTTATCACCTTTATTTATATTAACAACTTGCCCTATAGAAATAAATGGTTTTATGAAATTAGGTACTTTTTTAGACACTAATATACCAATTAAACTTCCAAAGGAATGTCCTACTAAAAAAAAATTTATTTTTTTTAAACTTATTCAATAATATTTGTATGAGTGATATAGTATCTTGAACAATATTATCTATTGTTAATTCATCTTTTGAAAATTTTTTTGTATTAGATTTCCCAGCTCCCCTTTGGTCCCAATTTACAACAAGAAAATACTTTTCTAATTTACTTTGGTATTTTCTTATAAAACCTATTTGAGATACACCTGGACCACCATGTAAAAATAACATTAAAGGACCATTTTCATTTCCGTTAACTAAAATATATTGTTTAATGGTTCTAATATTTATGTATTCCTTTACTTCAATCATAAAACAATCACTCCTAATTCAGTATAATTACTAAATCTTATATCTAATAGTGTAAAAAAAGAGCAGAAGTAATAATATACTTCTGCTCTTTTTTTGGTGCGCCTTCAAGGACTTGAACCCCGGCCCCCCTAGTAAAAAGCTAGGTGCTCTATCTTCTGAGCTAAAGACGCATAGCTAATTACAAATTTATTATATATAATTCGAATTTTTATGGCAATACTTTTGAAGAAAAAGTCGAATTTTTTTTTTTGTTAATGTATAATTATTGATGGCTCAATAAAACTCAATAAAGACAAGGAGATATTCATATGCAGCAAGAATTTAAGAGAATATTTTTAGAGGATGTTGAATTACCAGAAAAATTATTAGATAAAGTAGATCAATTTAAAGAAACTATGATGATGTATAACTGCGCTATTAGATCTATAAGGACTAAATTAGAAGTTTTAAATGATGAATTATCACTTACAAATAATAGAAATCCAATAGAATTTATTAAAACTAGAATTAAGAAGCCTAGAAGTATAGTAAATAAATTGAATAGAAAGGGATTAGATATTTCATTAACATCAATAGTGGAATCATTAAATGATGTTGCAGGAATTAGGGTTGTTTGTTCGTTTATTGACGATATATATTCTATTTCTGATATGCTTACAAGACAAGATGATATTAAACTTATAGAAATTAAAGATTATATTAAAAATCCTAAACCTAATGGATATAGAAGTTTACATTTAATAGTTGAAATACCAGTGTTCTTTTCAGATAGAACATTACCGTTAAAGGCAGAAATACAAATAAGGACAATAGGAATGGATTTTTGGGCTAGTCTTGAGCATAAATTAAAATATAAAAATAATATAGATATTTCTGAAGTTATATCAGAAGAATTAGAAAAATGCTCAGCTATTATATCCGATGCAGATTTGATTATGCAAAAAATTAAGCATGATGTAGATAATATAAGTTAATAGCATTATTAAAATTATAGTATTTACTTAGAGAGGAGAAATTTATGAAAATAAACAAAAAGGTTGTGCAAAAAATAAAATACCAATTATTATTGCTATTTTATTTTTTGCACTTAAAGAACTGTATACAATTTTAATAAAAATTTATTTTATATGTATTCCGATAGGCTTACTCCATTTAATATTTTAATTATTATTTTACTAGGAATAATTTCGTACATACCATTATCATTTTATGATTTGGTGCTTAAAAATAAAATAGGGATTAAGTTAAGTTGGAAAAAGGTATATAAATATTCATGGATAGCTAGCTCTGTAGCTAGTTTAGTTGGTTTTGGTGGAAGTTCAGCAATTTTAATAAAAAATTATTTTTACAAAGAACATGTTGATGATTCATCAAAATTAATTAAGGAAGTATCTAAAGTAGTTGGATTAAATCTTTCAGGATTTTCGTTAGTATGTTTAATATATTCTGCTTGGAATATGCTTTCAATTAAAAAGTTTTATACTGTATTTTATGCTTCAATTTTAATTGGTTTATACTTACCTGTTATTTTAATTTGGTTAACAATCTTCTTTATAGACTAAGTTATTATATAGTGCCTGTAGTTATTGGAGGAGGTTTATTTTTTATCAGATTTATATACGAAAATAAACAATGAGGCTAGGGAACTTATATCTAGGCTGAATTCTAAGGTGGCACATTTCACTTTAACTATATCTATATTAGTTACTGGAGTATCATTAATCTTGGGACGTGACATGTACTTTTTAAGGTATTTCTCTAATAAAGAGAAAGTATTTAATATAGGAGTAGGAGAGTTCTCATTATATATAAGCATTATTTTAGGCTTTGTTTTAATTGTAATATCAACAATATTATATTCTAAGACAAAGACTGTATATTATTCTATGATATCTGTTTATGGGATAATTACATTAATTACAATATTCAAAGAACATACTTTATTTGAGTATATTTTCTTAGGACTTAGTTGGATTCTAATTATTTTTAGTAAAGATAGATTTTATAGAAAAGATTTTATTTTTACTTGGGAGAATGCTATGAAAGTTCTGACTTATGTTTTAATAATATTTACATATCGTCTTATACAGTATATTTTCGTTTTAAAAAGAATGGTAAGCCAAGGATAGCTGATAATGATTTAGGGTATACAATTGATATATTTAATCAAAATAGAATTTTAATAGCAGTATTTTTAGCTACAGTACTTGAAATATTATTAATACTATTTCTTATTTGGTTAAATAGCTTAAATAGATTTCCAAAAGAAGGATTAGATAAAGAGAGAGTAAAGAAAGTAATAGAAAAATATGGAGGATCTAGACTTGCACATTATGTATTTACAGGAGATAAGTATGTTTATATAAATAAAAATGAGGATGTATTTTTTCAATATCAAATATTGGGGGATAAAATTATTATTTTAGGGAATCCAGTTGGTAATAAGGGTTCATTCTTTGATGGAACAGAAGAATTTTTAGAATTAGCAGACTTATATGGGTATAGCTTAGTTTTTAGTGGTATAGATAAGGATATTATTACTGATCTTCATGATTTAGGTTATGAATTTATGAAGCTTGATGTAGATGCTTATGTTGAATTAAATAAATTTTCATTAGCAGGTAATAAAAATAAAAGTAATAGACAAGCTATAGGTAGAATAGCAAAAGCTGGATACACATTTTCAATTATAGATCCTAATTTTACTGAAGAGTTATTTAATGAATTAAAAGAAGTATCTGATGAATGGTTAAATGGAAAAGCAGAAAAAGGCTTCTGTATAGGGTTCTTTGACTGGGATTACTTAAATATGGATAAGATAGCAATTGTAAGAGATCCTGAAGGAAAAATAAAAGGATTTGCTAATATATTTGAATATGCTAAAGAAAGTGGATATGAGCATTTCAATTTAGGATTGGCTCCTTTAGCAGATGTAGGGAGAACAAAACATGCCTTTTTTAGAGAAAAGGTTGCATATCAAATATTTAATTTTGGAGATTATTTCTACTCATTTAAAGGATTAAAGCGTTTTAAAGATAAATATGCTAGCAAATGGGAGGAACGATAAAAAGGTAGTTCAGTTATAATAACAGCAATTCAACTTATGTTAGTACTTTCTAAAGAAAGAGATAAATAAGATATATACTTGAATACTTCTTAGTTAAATTACATAGAATCAAAATTTAAAATAAAAGGTGTTCCCTAGGTTTTAGAGTTGCATCAAGGAAGTTAAACACTATTGACTTTAAACTAAAAGAGGGTGTTAACGAATTTAAACCGTTAGTACTCTCTTTTTAATACGTATGGAAAATATATGAATTAAAAAAAGGTATACTTGTCCAATTTTTAATAATATTTTTTAAAAATTTTCATATTCATTTAGCCACTTAGATTAATTATTCCTCCAGCAGCCCTATATAAACACTCTTCATAATTCTCTACCATTTAAAAAAATCTTCTCCATCGCTGCCTAGCAGTATCTAATTTATTCATTCCAATATGCACATGACCACCACAAGATTGATTAACTCTAGCTCCGTGTCTTTTTACAACTTCACATATTGCTTCTATTTGTCTCCAAGTTTCAGGTGTATCTTTTAATATAGGATGTAGTTGAGAAATATATACCGGCAATTGCAGTAACTGTTATTGGTGCTATAGTATGTGCTATTGCTTTCTCTAATCCAGGAACTGCGTCTGCAGCTGCCTGTGTTCTTCTTCCTCTATTTATAGCTGACAAAGAACAATAATTCATAAAAATACACTGTCACTTTATTGACAGTGTATTTTTATAAGTTCAAAGAATCGCTCTTTTTCGTTTATATTTGAAAAAGCACTAAAAGGTATTATTATTCCACTACTACTATATCCTTTTTTGAAAATAATATATATTCTATTATTATATTTAACTGCTTTTGAAATTGCTCCAAAATTAAACTCATGTAACATTTCATCATTTTTTATAGATATTCTATCTTCATTTATTGATAACACCTTTTCACTTGACATAAATGTTTTTTTTAGAAAATTTCTCTTTATCCTTATTGTAAGCATTTTTTTTTGTATTTTATGAGCAAAACAAATCCATATAATCCATGCAATCATATTTATAATAAAAATTGGCAACATTTCATTAATATTATCAAATTGAGCACAAAATAATATAGTTGTAATCAACAAAAATATTTGGTAACCATAAAATATAATGCTGTACCTTAATTTTAATTTAGGATCAAATTTATAACAATACAAAGTAAAATCTACACAATCATCTAATGTGTTCTTGTATCTAAGTTCTAATATTGTAACCACCTTTTCTTTAGATATATTATTATATTCTATTAATATATATTATTATACTATATTTTTTCTTCTATAAAATACTTATATGTCCTATATCAACATACTTTTATTATATTCTTCAAAATTAAGTTATTACATTTAACTATTATAAAACACTCAATATTAAATATGTATCATTTACTAATAAAAATAATTAAGATAAAACTTAAACTAAATTTTTTTATTCAATTAACAAGTTACCTTTTTATTATCTAAAATTAGTTATTTCGCTAAAAGGAATTTTTGCATAAAAATAATACATATATCCCCTATTTTTCATAATTTAAATTAAATTGTTCATTAATTATTTTATGAATTAATCCTACAGAACAAGAATACATCTCTGCTATTTCTTTAATTGTTTTTCCTTGGATACGATACATCTTCATCATTTCTTTTTCTTGATCTGAAAATCTTTCTTTTCTTCCAGCTCCACGTTCATTATGAACTCTTTTATCTGACCCTACACTATTACTTTTTGATTTTTTATTTTCATTTTTTAATTTCTGAATTACAGATTTTAAACTCTTGTTTTCATCTTTTAATTTTTGAATTTCATTCATTAAATTCAACCCATTCATAAATTAATTTATGAATATTTCGCTAAAAAATATTTTTGTAAAGTAGGGGTAGCGTCCGGAAAATGCGGATTTCAAACGTTAAGAGCATTTTTCCCCCTGATACTAAGGGTTTGCAGACTTTTTACAAACTATTCTTATACTCTTTCAATAATTTATAATAAGTTGTTTTCTTTAACCCTAAAATCTCCATTGCTTTTATATTATTTATAGTTCTGTTTTCAAGTAATTTGATAACACTAGTCCACTCTTTAGGATATTCTGTTTTCTTACGTCCAAATTTAACACCTTTTTCTAATGCTAGTTTAATTCCTTCTTTTTGTCTTTTCTCTCTTTTTTCAACTTCATCTTGGGCCATCATAGTATAAAGCTCAATTATTATGTTATTAATGGTTTCTAACATCAAATCATCATTTGTATTTAATTGTGTGGTTGGGAGATTTAAAGCTACTAATCTAACATTATTTTCTTTAAAATATTGAATTTCCTTGAGAGTTAATTTTTTATTACGCCCTAATCTATCAAATTCATGTACTACTAATGTATCACCAACTCTAAGTGCATCTTTTAACTTAATGTATTCAGGTCTATTAAAATTTTTTCCGGTTGATTTATCACAATAAATTTTTTCACACCCATAATTTTTAAGGCTTTCTATTTGTCTATCTAAATTTTGTTCAGTAGTTGAAACTCTACAATATCCTATTAACATATTTTTATTCCTTTCAATTTGATATTCATAAATATAATACACTATAATAGTTCATACAACTATAGATTCATTAACGAACTAAAAAATAAAATTTTTAAAATGCTATTTTGGGAATTTTGCTTACTTTTTTACATATTTATTTTTAGTTCGTTTTTGTGTACAAGTCCGAACTTTATAAAAAATTATGAATTTAACAAAATTTCTAAATTGGATAAAACGATTGGTATAAGCGGGGAAAATGCTCTTAACGTGTGAAATCCGCATTTTCCCGACGAGACCCCAAATAGTAGAAAAGGATTTTCAATTAAGGATAAAAAGCAATTAGAGAGAAGAATAAGTAAAGATGAAATTTTTCAGATGAATCTAGATTTTTATAGTAAAGAGTATGAAGTGAATTCATAAAATAATTAATGAAAATAAAAAGGAATTATAGTATAAATAATTCGATAATTAATTATTGAAAAAAACAAAAGAGATTATACCATAGTTATTTCATCAATTAATTGTTGAAAAGGTGGGGTTGAAAATAAAAAAAAAAATTATAGAATGTTTATAAATTTAAAAAATATGATATAATATAAATAAGAAAAGCATCGTACGGCTAATACGATGCTAGTCCTAGAACGTTTTTCTTTGGGCTATTGATAGTAATATAGAATTAGAAGGAAAGCGTTATTTATCTTGACCGGATGGGTAACGCTTTTCTTTGCTATTAATCTTAATATTAAGACCTAAAAGTTTTAAATTAATTTCTAAATTAAAATCTTTATTATGTTTCAATATCAAATTAATAAGAATTATAGCAATAACTCCTATTAAAGAAATTTCTAGCATATCAACAACACCACCTTTAGCTATATAGTAAGAAAAAATTACTATCAATAGCGAAAAGGCGGAGAACGTACAACCGCCACGCCATCCATCGTGGCATAAAAACAATATAATTATACCATAAAATGAATATGATAGCAGATTAGTTTTATAACTAGTCTGCTTTTTTATATTTATTTTTATAATAATCAATGAAGGATCTATCGAACTGATATTAGTTCAATAGATCCTTTTTTTATGATAAAAGTTGAAATAAAAAGTTTAAACGATGCTAATAGGGGGAATATACCTTTAATTTAAATGAGTTAGAAACTACAGAACTACATAGGCCTTTGAATATCTAAAAAGTCTGCAAACCATTGGCATCAGCGAGGAAAATGCTCTTAACGTGTGAAATCTACATTTTCCGGACGCTACCCCTATAATGAAAAAATAACGTTTGATATAAGTTATCTAGAAAATATTAAAGAGACAACGTTATATAGCATAGATTTTTCAGAAGTTGATTCAGGAAATAGAATAAAGGTATTAGATAATATTTATGAATTCAATGTTCAGAAAGAGAAAGGAGAATATTATTATCCGGTTAGTATAAAATGGGATAATATGCATAATTTTGAATATTTATTCAAAATTATGCAATATAGAAATAAGAAATATTTACCTGTTTATACAACATAATGTATAATTACAGGGAGGTGATAAATAATGTTAAAAAAGGTAACAATACTTATTCTGGTAGCTGTAACTATTGCTACAAGCAGTATTCCCAAAGTAGTAAGTGCTAGCAATAATGTTGAATTATTAGAAGAAGTAAAAAAACATAAGGTAATGAAGATAGATAAACCTGCTGAAGTTGAAGAACTATCAGAGGAAGAGAGGGAAACAGATAGGAAAGAATCGGAGGAAATAAAGAAAAGAGGGGAGGAAAGTATAAAAGCAAATATAGAAAGTGATGTAGAAGCTATAAAAGAATTAGCTGATATACTAGTTGATACTGAATTATTAGAGAAGGCTGGGCCTATAACAGAAATTCCAGTAGAAGATATAATATATATTATGGATGTGATACTAGATTCAATAGAAAACTATAAAATAGAATTATCAGATGAGCTAAAAAACAAATTAACTTCTTATTTATTGAGTCATGGACCATATGTAGGATCAGATAAAGTTAAAGAATATATTGAAAAAAATACTCAAAGTAATAGAATGTCAGTAAGGTCATCATATAACAGACAAAGTGCAGTAGATTATGCATTTAAATGGGTGCATTCATATAACACTACCTATTATCCTAATTTAACTAATCTTGGAGGAGATTGTACGAATTTTGTATCTCAAGCTGTAGTGGCTGGAGGACATCAGCAATCGGGTACATGGTGGATAAGGAAAACAAGCAACACATATTTAGCACCTATCAATAGTTATCAGTATAGGCATTCATGGAGTTCAAGTTGGCCAGAAGATAGTGCATGGATTTATGCTCCGGCATTTGCTGTACATTGGCAGCCTAAAGTGTTAACTGGGGAATATAATGCATCATTTGTTGTTGATACACCACAAACGCCTTATGCAGCTCCTTATTATTTGGGAGATGTAGTGCAAATTATGTCGGTATTAAAAAATAATGGAACAATAGTTGGCTATAAACCTATACATTCAGTCATTATTACTAATTATTCTCCAGAAAATCAAGATTATAGGGTAAGTTATCATACAAATAATGTAAAGGATAAATTATTAAGCCATTTAGCAGATTCTTATCGAGGTTATAGAGTTAGATTTTATAGAATGGGGGCTCCAAGATAATATATTAATTTAATATAAAAATACGTATATAAGTAGTGACAATACAAAATGTTTATAATTTTTTATAAAGGAGGAGATCTCAATTAGGAAGCTCGTTATATATTTATGTTTTGTTTTATCTATGTTTTCGTTAGTTAGCTGTAAGCAAGGGAGAATATCTGATAATATTGAAATTGATATCAGTGAATCTACTAAATTTTCTAAAGATGAAATAACTAATTCTATAGAGTGTGTTAAAAGTAATTTTAACTTTGAAGGAGCTACTTTAACAAAAATATGGTATGATGAAAAAAAATCTAATAATTTAGTTGATATTTATTTGGAAAATGGAAATGGATCACAAAATGGAGTTAGTGAAGAGGATGTTATTATTCTTTTATCTAACTTTTATGTTGATGATTCTGGTAAAAATCCTGTTCTAAATAGAGATACCATATATACAGACTATCAATGGATATTGATAAGAGATAATGAAAAAAGTGAGTGGAAAATCGATAGCTTTGGATTTTAAAATTTAAATTGTTACTTAACCTCTAGGTATTAACCTAGAGGTTTTATTTTAATGGAAAAATAGACATGATTGAGCATAAACAGTAAATTTATGCAGTTGCTCTATGACTTACAGATGTGAGATTTAGGATGAATTAGAAGCAATGCTTCCAATTACGCAACTAGCTTTAGTGGAAGAGCTGCAGAAGTTAATAGAATGTCTTTTAGCATGGAAAATGATGAAGATGTAATGGTCATGGCGAGAAGCGTTAGTAGAATGAATAGATACTATGGAATTAATTTAAAAAATATAGCAACAGACAAAGCTCCGACAGTTGAATTTAGATACTTCAATGGATCACTCAATCCAAAACAAATTCAAGCAAATATAAAGTTAGCTGCAGGAATAATTAATGCATCAGAGAAGTCACGTTGGAGAGATACTGAAGATGAAAATTACAAAAAAAGAGGGAAAATATTAAAAAATTCAACTTCTTCATCAGGAACTAGAACAAAGGAAAAAATGATTGAATTATTAGATATCGCATTTTCAAGAAAAAAAGATAAAGATATGTTATTGAATGTTCTTAAGAGAAATGAATGGAGGTAAAAAGATATTTTTCAAAAAATAATTATTGAAAAATACAAAGAAATATTATATTATATTTTTATAAATTAATTTATGAAAGAGGTTGTGTGATATGGAAGATATTCAGAAATTAAAAAATGAACTAGATAGGTATAAAAAAGAAGTTAAAAGATTAGAAAAAAGTCTTGAATCAGCTAAGTATTGGAATGATGAAAATAATCTTAATGAATTAACTATAAGAGCTACAAATCAATCAATAGAGATTGATGAGTTGAAAAGAAAGCTAAAGATGGCAGAGCATTTTAATTCTTTAAATAATGTTAAAGAAGTAAGTTTAAGAGCGACTCAAAGGGGAAATATAATTGAGAAGCAAAATAAAGAAATTGAAGAGCTTAAAAATGAAATTCAAAAATTAAAAAATGAAAATAAAACTTTAAAAAGTAAAGGGAAAAATATAGCTGTAGTAGTTCATAACGAACGTGGAGCAGGAAGGAAAGCGAGATTTTCAGATCAAGAAAAAGAAATGATGAGAATGTATCGTATCCAGGGCAAAAAACTTAGAGAAATAGCTGAAATGTATAATTGCTCTGTAGGATTAATTCATAAAATAATAAATGAATAATTAGTTAGAAAGGTTATATGGATATTCTTGATACTATAGGTAACTATTCGAATTTAATAAAAAATCCTAGAGCCGTTGAAAACTCTAGGGTTAAACTAAAAAAATTGCTTTTTTTCCCTATTGTTTTATAATTTAAGTGTCGAATTTAAAAAATAAAACTTAATGTAGAAAGGAGCAAATTCTTTTAGTGCCTAAATAGGACTTTTTTATTAAATTTTAAATCCTTTTGTCGTCACAAAAGAATAATATTGACTATGAATAATGATAACAAAAATAACTTTGAAAATCAAGAAACAAATATTGATATATTAAAAAGGTGTACTGATAAGAAATTAAAAAATCCTAAATTCAGCAATTATATAGAGCGGTTAATATCAAAAAAAATGTTTAATTTGATATGCGATTGTGGGAGTTTTTTAGAATTTTTAGGAGACTTTGAAATGGAAAATAAAAAATTACATAAGGGTAGTTTTTGTAAGAATAGATTTTGTCCAATGTGCAGTTGGAGATTATCTTGTAAAGATAGTTTAGAAATATCAATACTTATGGAGCATTTGAGAAGTGAAGAGAATAAAGCGTTTATATTCTTGACTTTAACAACTCCTAATGTGAAAGCTGATAGTTTAGAAGAAGAAGTAAAAAAATACAATAAAGCTTTTGAAAAATTGATGAAACGTAAAGAAGTTAAAGCTATAGTTAAAGGTTACATAAGAAAACTTGAGGTAACATATCAAAAAGAAAGATATATAACTAAAGAGTTATGGAAAAGAAAGAAAGATTATTATGAGAAACGAGGATTGTCCATAGGTGATTTAGAGCCTAATTATGATACTTTTAACCCTCACTTTCATGTAGTTATAGCAGTAAATAGAAGTTATTTTACAGATAAAGATTATTACATTTCTCATGAAAGATGGCTTGAATTATGGCAATTATCAACTGGAGATAAATCTATAACACAAGTTGATGTAAGAAAAGCTAAATCAAATAATTTAAAAGAAGTTTATGAGTTAGCAAAATATTCTGCAAAGGATAGTGATTACTTAGTATCAAGGCCAGTATTTGAAACATTTTATAAGGCTTTAAAGGGTAAGCAAGTTTTAGTATTTAGCGGATTATTTAAAGATGCTCATAAGATGTACAAGCTAGGTGAATTGGATTGTTATAAAAAGCAAAGTGATATCGAGTATGTTTATAAACTTTATTATAACTGGTATAAAAATTAGTATGAAAATACTAAATGTGTAGAGTTAACAGATGAAGAAAAGAAAAAAATAAATAAAATATTAATAGATGAAATTTGTTTTTAATTGTTTTAATTATTTTAGAAAAGGGAGATTTAAGATATGGAATTATTTTTTACTTTACTCAATATTTTGTTGTGGATAGGAATAATAATGTTTTTAATAAATGTTGTTAAGAAGGTTAAAAGGTCTATGGATGAAATTGAGATAGTATCAAAAAAAATAGATATTATTTTTATCTAATATTCAAATTCAAAATAATATGATTTATTTTTTCCAGCTATATGAGTTAATGATGTATCTATAAGCAAATAATAATCATATCTTCCATGAATATTGGCTGTTACTTTTTTACCATTATTTCTTATGTTGTAATCATATCCTAATTGAGTCCATGAGTTTCCAAATGTAATACCTATAAAAGATGATTGAATGTTAGTTACGTCAGAAATATAATTTCCTAATGAGCTACTCCAGTCAATTCTCATATAGCATCTTGCAGACATATTAGGAATTCCATTTATTGAAAATGAACGTGTTCCACTCCTAGATGTAAAATAAGTATATGGTTGGATTATATTTTGATTTTCAGTTGTTTTTATTTCAGTTGTTTCTTCTTTTTTGAAATTTTTCAATGCTAATATATAATTTTTATGCTTTACTATTTAATATATCTTATAGTAAAATTATACATATATTTATCACTAAAATAACTATATTTATATTAAAACAATACAATCATTGTAAAAAATTAGAAAGAGGTATCGTATGTTTATAAAAAATTACTTAGAAAGTTCACCCCAAAAAATAGTTGAAGATCTTTTCACTGGAGGATTAATATTTATAGCAAGCTTACTTTTATCATTCATATCATTATATTTTGATTATACATCTGAAATAGGCTATATTATGAGCATACTACTATACATAATTGCTACAATCTTTAAATATATATTTTTAATATATATATTTAGATTTATCAGCATTATCTTATATAAACTGCTAAAATTAATAGATAATAAGCTTATTTTTCAAATTAATGAATCAAAAGAAATAGAGTAAGATTTTCTTTCTTACTCTATCTTTATTTCTATTTACTTTAAGGAGATAAATAACATGAAAAAATTATTCAAAAAAATTATTCTAACTTTAATTCTACTTTTAACATTTAATACTATTCCTACATTTGCTTTAAATACTTCTACTGAAGAAATATTATTTGATGAAGTAATCAATCTATCTGAAGATGAATATAAATTACTTACGAAAATGTCAAAAAATCCAACTATAAAATTCCGAAATTTTTCAACTAATTATAGCACTTATATTCAATATTCTGTTTCAAAATCACAAGCTGTAAATATTAAAAACACATATAATAAGCTTACTAATACATTAACTTATGGTGGTTTAGGAATATGGGGAGGAGAAAAAGTTGCAAATATATCAAAACTAAAAAAATATTCAAGAGCAAGAACCTTTATAAAAAGATCTGGAAATTGGGCTTCAAATATCATAAATGTATTAACTTTTGCTTCTGTAATATCTATAAATAGATTTACATCTCAAATTCAATCTGCAGTAGATAAAATGAATAACAGAGATAAATTGTTATTTAGAGTAGAATCTCATGATTTAATGGATTCAGTATCTTGCAGATATACTATTAGAATTGTGAGGAGATAAAATTATGAAAAAGTTAATTGCGAAAACGATAATAACTTCATTTGAATGTGGCATTATTTTTATGGTAGGTATAAATTTTTCATTTATTAAGCAAGAAAACTATCTACAAATATTTATAGGCTCAATAGCAATACTACTATCTATATATGTATTGTATAAGACATATATAGATATAATAAAGAAAATATCAAACTTTTAATTCATTTAATATAAGTAGCTAAATATTAAGGAGTACATATTATGAAAAAGAATAAATCTGTCTTTAAATTTTATAACTTCCTTTTTAATTTTTTAATCTTTTTACCATTATATTTATACCTATTTAATAATACTTTTATTGCATTTTTAATAAAAAAATATCTGAAAATGACCTTTTAATATTTTCATTAATGTATGGTATTTGGGGAGCAAGTCTATATAGCTTAAAGTCAACTTTATTAAAAAAAATTTAGATTAGTATTCAAAATAAATAATATATATTAATAATGTAAACATGCCGAAATTATCAATATTTTTATAATATTAAATATTTCGTAAATTAATTATTGAATATAAAGTGAAAACATGATGCGCTTTATTCGTAAATTAATTTATGAATGGAGTTGGGTATAATGAGTGAAATTCAAAAATTAAAAGATGAAAACAAGGTGTTAAAATCTACGGTTCAAAAATTAAAAAATGAAAACAAAACATTAAAAAGTAATAATGCAGGATCAGATAAAAGAGTACATAATGAACGTGGAGCTTCAGATCAAGAAAAAGAAATGATGAAGATGTATCGAATTCAAGGAAAAACAATTAAGGAAATAGCTCAAATGTATTCTTGTTCTGTAGGATTAATTCATAAAATAATTAATGAATAATTTATTTGAAATAAATTAGAACTCTATTTTTCATAATTTAATTTAAAAATAAGTATAGTTAAATTTTACTATGGAAAGAATAACATAAAAAGTCTATAACTTGCCAAATTCTTTTGATAAAATAATAATTAGGGTTTTAGCATAAACTTTATCTAATATATATACTTAACGGGAGGAGCCATTGGCTCCCTTTTTATTTTGTGTCTACAAAGAAAAGACAAATTTTTAATGGTTGATGTGATAAAGTTAAATGTAGTAACAAATAAAAAAGGGGATGTAATTTGTGGCTACAAAAATTTTAAAAAAAGAAGTTATAAGGGTTAGAACAGATAAAAAGTTGAAAGAAAGATTAAAGAAAATGTGTAAAGCAAAAAAATGACTATGAGTGAATTAATAATTTATATGATTGAAAATGAAGTAAATAAATATGAATTTAATACAAGAAATAAAAAAATAATTGAGAATAGAGTTGAAAATAAGAGCATAAGTTTGATAGATAAAATTAATCTGCAGATAATAAAATATTATTGCAATGATGAATAAAAGGAATGAATTTTATATGGATTTTTCAATTAAAAGATTATAAAACACTTTTAATTTTAAAATGATTTTTATATGAATAATTCATTGTTGATTTATAATAATTTTTAAGTTTTAGTTTGGTATAATATTTTAAATTTAATAAGTGTCTATGGGGATTTTACAACCCGTAGAAAAAGGATTTTTCAAGCGGAGCAAAAGGGTTGTAGAATCCCCAGGCGAAGTCTTAAAAAATTAAATCCTTTACCCTCGTACGATAACATGGGGGTACTACGTACGAAAGAAATTTACTTAAAGCCTGTAATTGACTGGCTTCAAGTGACCTTCAAAAATTTTGGGGTTGAAAAGTTTTTAAAGGCGATTTTAGAACTAATTTTTAAAGATAAAATCACACTCTAAAAACTATTAACTGTGTACCACCTTGTGTGGTCTACAAATAGAATAGCTATTTAAATTACGATAAGTTTGTTATTGGTAGTTTGCTTTGCTCGAACATCGTAGATAAAGCGAACGATAGTAGCGTTATAAATAAAAAAAATAAATCATTTGTGTTTTAGTATAAGAATTTATAATTAAATTTGCCTATTTTTATTTCATAAGTTTATATATAATTTAATTTAATTCTTATAAAATTTAAGTTTATAAAATGTAAAAACATTTAAAAAGCCCTAGAATCGATTCTAAGGCTTTTTATTTTTCTTAGGATTTTTATACTTTAAATGGTGCTAAGATTAAATTAATGGTATTTTAGCGTTATTTATGCTATGCATGAGGTAGTTTTATGAAATTTATAGAAGGTTTTTTAATTAAGAAATTTAGAAGAGGTAATGTAAGTGATTATAATTGTAATAATAAAGTTTGAAAAAATACATTATGATAACAGTTATACGATAACAGTAAGAAAAGTCTAATGGACAATAAAAAAATATTTTTAGGAGAAACTATTTTTGTACTAATAAATGTCGTGAAGAGTATAAAAATAAAGAAAAGTTGAAAATAAGTTGAAAATTAAGTCTAAAAATAAATGATATCATTATAAAAAACTAATTTTTATGAGGTGGGTATGTTATTTTTAGATTTTTTTAGTGGTATTGGTGGATTTAGGTTAGGTATGGAATTAGCAGGACATAGATGTGTGGGCCATTGTGAAAAAGATAAATATGCTGAAAAAAGTTATAGAGAAATGCATGATATAAAGGAGGGTGAGTGGTTTGCAGAAGATATTACAAAAGTTAGAGCAGAAGAGTTGCCAAGAGCAGATGTATGGTGTTTCGGATTCCCATGTCAAGACATCAGCATCGCAGGAAGGAAAGAAGGATTCAATGGAGATCGTTCAAGCTTATTTTTTGCAGTTACAAGACTTATTAGGGAGACAAACGAAGAAGATAGACCCAAGTATCTATTCATTGAGAACGTTAGAAACCTTTTTAGTGTTAATCAAGGGTTTGACTTTCTCAAGCTTCAGATTGAATTGGCCCAAATCGGCTATGATTGTGAATGGGAATTACTTAATTCAAAAGACTTTGGAGTTCCCCAAAATAGAGAAAGAGTGTACATTATTGGACATCTTAGAGGAAGAAGTACCCGAAAAGTATTTCCTATCACAAGAAGTTATAAATCGATTATTGTACCAGGAATAGCTTGTGGAGACTTTAGATATGATAAAGGGCTTAGAATACGAGAAAATGGAGTATCACCTTGTTTATGTGCTAGAAATAGCAAGATGAATAATCATAATGATCTATCAAGTTCTATATTTGTTATTGGAAATATTAATCCAAGTAAAAAAGGAATGGGTGGAAGAGTTATTGACAGTAATGGAATAGCGCCAACATTAACAACTAATAAAGGTGTTGGAATGAATATTTTGGTAAGAGAAGCGACTAAAAAAGGATATTCTGTTGCAGAGCATGGCGATTCAATTAATCTTGAGTATATTAATTCAAATGATAAGCGTGGACGAGTTGGAAAGTCTAGAGTGAATACATTAACAACTAGTTGTAAACATGGAGTAGTGTTAAATGGTAGAGTTAGAAGATTAACACCAAGAGAATGTTTTAGACTTCAAGGATGGCCTGATGAGTATTTTGATAGAGCAGCATCAGTATGTAGTGATTCTCAATTATATAAACAAGCAGGAAATGGTGTAACGGTTAATGTTATATATGAAATAGCGAAAAAGTTATAAATAATAAAGAAGTGCTAAATATTTAAAAAGTATTTAGCACTTTTTTATTTAAAAAAAAGGAAAATTAAGTAAAAGATTGAATTGATAAATTATGTAAATTAATTATTGAATTGAGAGGTATAAAGTATGTTAAAAAGTATTGCAATGGTATCAGAAGAGCTAGGAGTTAGTAAAGCGTCAATTTATAAAAAGTTGAAAGATGAAAAGTATAGAAGTTTAATTCTAATGGAGAATGGTAAGATGATGATAGGTGAAGAGTTGATTGAATTGTTGAAACCTAGAAAAAGTAAGGTGTCAAAAGTTGAAATAATAAAAGATGTTGAAATAGTAGCGGGAAAAGAAATAATTAAAGAAAATAATAATGAGACAATGTTAGATTTTTTTATTAAACAGATAAAAGAAAAAGATAATCAAATAACGAAATTATATGAGCTTATAGAAAACAATCAAATAATATTAGATAGAAAAGAACAAATAGAGCAAGAGCAATTAAAATTGGAAGAACATTTTAAGGAAATAGATAGAAAATTAATTGAAATTAGAGATAAAGGACAAAATAAAAAAAGATTATTTTGGAGTTTTTTCAAAAGAAAAGAAAAGGAACTTTAAAGTTTACAAAAAGGAACTTTTTATAAACTTTTTGTTGACATTTAATAAGAAATATTATAAAATTAAACAAAAAGTTACTTAAAAGTTACTTAAAAGTTACAGAGAGGTGTTTTTATGATATTGGCAGTAGATTTAGGAAATTATAATATTAAAACGAGTGAGGGAGTTATTTTTGAAAGTAGGTACCAGGAAGTTGAAAAAGAAGATTTTGATAATGAATTATTAGAAATAGAAAATAAGTTTTATAAAATGGAGTATGGAGAATTTGAAAATGAATTTAATAAAGCTAAAAAGAACTATTTGCCCAATTTATTATATGCAATTAGTAAATCTATAGATGAAAATGAGATTGAAGTTGATTTAGTATTAGGTGTACCAGCTTCTAATTTGGGTATTACTTCTGAAATAAAGAATGATATTGAAGATAAAAATTTTAAATTTAAGGTTTTTGGACAAGAAAAAAAGGTGAAAATAAATAGAGTAGCAACAGTAGCAGAAGGATTAAGCAGTTTTTATACACTAAAAAAAGAGGAGAGATTAAAAGATTTAATTATACTTGATATAGGTGGAAGAACTTTTAATGTATGTGCATTTTCAAAAGGAAAAACATTATTGAAATTTACTCAACCAGGAGGAATGTTAGATTTATATTCAATGGTTCAAGAGAATTATAATAAGTTTGGAAATAATGCAAATATAGAAGAAATAGTGAGACTTATAGAAAATGGAACAATAAATTGCGAAGAAGAAAAAGTTAGATTTGTAAAAGAGCAAATTAATAAAATAAAATTAAAAATTTCAAATTTAAATACATTTAAAATTTTTGTTACAGGTGGTGGAAGTTTGGAGCTACAACAAGGATTAAGAACTGTATTAGGGGAAATTAATTATATTCCTGATACTATTTTTAGTAATGTAAAAGGAAATAAGATGATAGCTGAGTTAAAATGGGGAAAAGAAAATGAGTAATGAAATAATAAAAAGAGTAAATCTAAGAATAAATATAGATGACCCTATTGATAATGTAGTTTGGAATTATATAAAGAATGAAAAAAAGAAAGGAACTTATATAAAGAAATTAATTTATGATATAGCAATAGGGAAGAAAATAGAGTTTGAAGAACAAGCCAATGAAATGTGTTATGATAAAATAGATAAATCAGAATTAGATGATTCAGGAATGGAAGGATTTTAATGAGAAAAATAACCTTAGTAAAATAAGGTTATTTTTTTATTGACAAACAGAACATGTGTTCTATAAAATAAAAGAAAATTTATTTGTAGGAGTGATAATTGATGAAAAAATATGAATTTAGAGAATATATAGAGAATGATTTAAATAAAGAAAAGTTTGAAGAAGTAGCACTTAGACAAATAAGATTGCACTTCAAAGAGAGTAATTCTAAAAAAGAGTTAAGTGAAAGTCAAGAAAAACAAATGCTAAAGCAAATGTGGGAAAATATGATAGAAAGTATATATCAAAAAATGAAAAATCAGATTAAAAGTAAGAATGTTGAAGCATGGAAATTAAAAATTGATGAAGTGAATTTAGTTGAAGAAATAAATAATTCATTCCAGGATTATTAGAATGAGAAAATTTTGATAAAAAAATGAAAAAAAGTTGAAATTTATTACTCTAAAATAACGGTAGAATATAATCAAATAAGTTTTTAGGAAGTGATTATATGTTGAATCCACCGATAAATAGAATGGGCGGAAAGAGTAGACTTAGAAAAAGAATAATTAATATGATGCCAGAGCATACATGTTATGTAGAGCCCTTTTTTGGAGCAGGTTGGACTTTTTTTGGAAAAGAAAAAAGTGAAGTAGAAGTAATAAATGATGTGGATAAAGAACTTATAAATTTATTTAGAATGTTGAAAGAACATCCTGAAGAAGTTGAAAGAGTTCTAAAATATGAAATTATTGCTAGAGATAGCTTTAAAGAATATAAAGAAATGAATATAGAGCATATGACTGAGATAAAAAGAGCTGTGAGATACTTATATTTAATAAATAGCAGCTTTGCAGCTAAAGGGGGCTCTTTTGGATACGGAGCTTTAAAAAAGCCTAATCAAAAGATTTTTAATCAGGATTTTGAAAAACTTAGAGATAGATTAAAGAATACATATGTTGAAAATAAAAGTGCTTTTGAAATTATAGAAAAATATGATAGACCAGGAACATTATTTTTCTGTGATCCACCTTATTTAGGTACAACAAGTTATCAGGATGAATTTACTTTAGAAGATCACATAATACTTAGAGATATATTAAGTAATATTCAAGGAAAGTTTATACTGACGATAAATGATCATGAAAGAATAAGAGAATTATATAAAGATTTTTATATTGAAGAAGTACAAGTTATGTATTCAATATCAAGAGAAAAAGAAGCAAGAAAGGGATATGGGGAGTTAATAATAAGAAATTATGAGAATACAGAAGAAAACAGAAAAAAAGATAATAAATTATTATAAAGATAAAAAGAAAGTAAGAATATTAGAATATGAAATAGGATTATTAGAAAGAACTATTTTTGATATAGATAGATGTAGGACTGATGAAAATACTAAAGAAATAGAAACTAGGCTTGAAAAAAGTAAAAGAAAGTTAATAGAGAAAAAGTTGCAGCTAAATGAAATTATAAATGAAAATATGGGATTAGAAGCAATTATAGTAAATTTAGATAGAGAAGATAAAGAACTTTTTGATCTTAGATATAATAGAGAACTTGGATATCAAGAAATAGGAAGAGTGTTACATATAAGTAATTCAACTATTTCAAGACGACTTAATAGCATATTAACAACTGTCAATGCATGAAAAAGGCCTTCACATTATAGTGAAGGCTTAAGGATATCAAATAATTTACCAACAACTTTACCTTGAATGCAAACATCTTTGAGATTAAGAGTTCGAGGCTTGTGAATTGGGTTAGTACTCATAGGAATTAAAGTTATACAATCTTCATAAAGTTTAACTTTTTTAACAGTAGTTTCATCAGTAGCAACTAGAACTATCGCAATATCATTAGTTGAAATGCAATGAGTATATTCAACTAATACAAGTTCTCCATTTTCAAAAAGTTCATTCATACTATCACCTTTAATGTACAGTATATAATATTCGCTAGAAGAATATAGTAAATTCTCAGGAATGGGAATAATATCTATAAGATCTTCTTCAGTATAACAAGGGTCACCAGCAGAAACATTACCTGAAATAGGAATCATACGACATTTAATATTATTTTTACTTTTTTTATATTCATCTAAGTCTATAATTTCAGGTGTTTGTTCATCTGAAAATTCTTCATTAAAATTAGTAGAAGGCTCATTTTTATAATTTTCAGGTTTAGATAATTCATTTAGTATATTATCAATTTTGGATTTTATATTTAATAATTCTAAGGTCATAGCATAGTCTGTATTATTAGAAAGTCTTATTAAATTGTTAGTATTATTATCAAATACTAATGAATCTAATGAAATATTAAAATGTTCGGAAAGCCTAATCAAAGCATTAAGAGAAGGCATACTTTTCCCAGATTCATATGAAGAAATTGCTTGTTTAGTTGTATGAAGAATATTAGCTAATTCACTTTGTGTTAAATCATTAGATAAGCGTATTCTTTTTAATTTTTCAGGAAAATTTATCAAATACATATTTATCACCCTAATATAGTTATATACTAAAAGTTTAAAATAAATAAGAGTAAATAGCTTAGTAAATTAAAAAATAACAAAAGTAACTAAAATGTTGACAAAAGATTTAAGTTTTTGATACTATATTAATATAGTATTTAACAAAAATATTAAAATTAAGCTTTATCTGAAGAAAAGATAAAAATATAAATGGATTAGAGATAAATATAAATTAGAAAATGTCCGCTTTTGGCAAAAAACAAAAGAGGTTAGTATAAGTCGGCCTTTTTTAAAGGAGGTATTTTTTTGATAAAGAAAGAACAAGTCTATGATTTATATATAGCAGGATATACAATTATAGAAATTTCGAATATTTTAAAGTGTAGTGAGAGAACAGTAAGAAGAAAACTTAAAGAAGTAAATGATGAAAAAGGTGCAGGGGAATTACGAAAGCTTCAATTTTTAGGAATTAATATTGAAACAATAAGTGATAATAATATAAAATTAGTTAGATACAAAAGAGTTCAAAATAAAAATGAAGTAATAAAGTTATATTTAGACGGATATACCGCAAAAGAAATTGAAGAAAAAGAAAATTACAGAAGATCAGATATATATAATATAATAAGAAGTTTAAAAAGATATGTAGGTTTCAAGAAATTTGAAGAAATTTATGAGAAAATACATAATAAGAATAGAGAAAAATTATTATTATTAAGAAAAAAAGAAAAATACAATAAAGAGTTAGTAAAATTAACAGGACAAGAAGTAAGAGGGTATATAAGTGATAATTCATTATTTCCTTTGGTGAAAAGTGCATATGAATGCAAAGCTAAAAGTTTTGTTCTAACTAGTGAGAATAAAAAAATTGCAACTTGGGATTTACCAGTAAGATATTATTAAAGTTATGAGAGGTGTTAATGTGAATATTAAAAAAATAAAAGAAATATTAACAAATAAAAAAGTAATTGTAGCGGGTTCAACAATTATTTCATTGGTAGTCATAGGAGTAATAGCAGTAGGGGTATCATATAATAAAAATAAAGTAGAAGATAATAAACAGATAGTAGAAACTAATAAAGATACTGAGAGTACTGAAGAAAAAGAAGTTAAAAATAGATTAGAAGAGCTAAAGAAAATAGATATATCAAAGTTGTCTGAAGAAGATAAAAAAGTATTAGAAGATAAAATAAGTAATATAGAAAAATTAGTAGATAATAAAGAATATGTTAAAGCTACAGATGAAATGGAGAGCTTAAAGAAAGATATAAATAGTAAAATAGAAGAATTAGTTAAAAAAGAAGAAATAAAAGAAGAAAGTAATGATAAAAAGGAAGAAGAAAATAAAGAAGTAGCTTCAAATAATACAACTTCAAATTCGAGTGGTACAAGCAGTAATAGTTCATCTAGTAATAATAGTGGTAGTAATGGAAGTACTTCAAATTCGACTCAAGGAGCAGTACAGAAACCTGCTGCACCAACAGTAGTTGAGAAACCAGTACAACCAACACCACAACCGAAACCAGATCCACAACCACCAGTTGTAGAAGAACCTAAGCCAATTTATCCAAGTGTGGTAGAAGTTAAGCAAAGACTTATAGCTTATGGACAAAGTTTAGGCTTGCAATATGATGCATCTATAAATTACGATAATGCTGATAAAGGAACAGGAACAGATCAAATGTGGGGAAGTGGATTAGGAGGAAATGCTGACTGTCAGACTTTATTTAATGGGTTAGTTAGCTCAGGATGTTATGCATTTAATGTAGAAGTTGTTGATTTAGGCAATGGATTTTGTAGTATGAATGCTTATGGGATTATGAATTGGGATTAATATAAAAGTAGTAAAGAAGAGATTTAGTAAAAAGATACTAGGTCTCTTTTTTAGTGCTTTTAAATAAGCATAAAAAAATCAAAGGAGGGATTTTATGGGATTAGTTAATAAACTCATAAAGAAAATCAAAGGGAATTTAATAAGAAAAGAAAGGAGGAAAGTAAGTACTTTAAGTAAGAAGCTAAGTTTGGCACTAGCTTGTTTACTATCATTTAATTTATTACCTATTAACAGTATAAAAGTAAGTGCTGAAGAATTAGTTCATAAAGTAACTGTTAATGGAATGTCTCCTGAAGAATATAATGAAATATATATAAAATATTTAAATGGAGAGCTTTCGGAAGAACGTGCAACTGGGAATAGTGGATTAGGAATTCAACTTATATCAGGAATAATAGCTCCACCAATAACTATAGATGGTGAAGTTGCTTATTGTTTAAATTTATATAAGAACTTTCCCGTAGGAAATAATTATCCAAGTGGAAATCCATATGAAAATACTAAGATAAGAGCAGTTTTATATCATGGGTATCCTGTAAATGCAAGTGGATTACAAAAAAAGTATGGAATAAGTGATTCTGAAGCAAGATATTATACTCAAGTTGCAGTATGGCAAATGACAGGAGATTTAACGAGTAGAGATTATGGAATAGGATATGTTGATGAATTATTATCATTAGGTAGAAGTGGATCTTTACCGAGTTCAAACTTTAATATTTCATCTAACAATCTTGAAGCTACTCAAATGAATGGATATCAAGAAACAGAGGTTATAACAACAAGTGGTTCAAATGGAACTTTTACTTTTCCATCAGATTCTGATGTTTGGTCTGTAGATTTAAATGGAAATAAGAAGAATACATTTACTGTAGGGGAATCTTTTAAGATTAGAGCAACTAAAGGATATAATGAAGATAAAAGAATAAGAATAAAGACATCTTTAAATAAACCAGCAGCACTTAAATATGACGGTAGTGGTGGTTTCCAAGATATAGTTAAATATTATTCTGATCCAATTAATGATTTTGCTAATATAAGAGTTAAATTCAACGGTACTGGTAAAATAGAATTATTTAAAACAGATGATTTAGGTAATGTATTACCAGGAGTCAAATTTGGTTTATATTCTGATGCTGCAGCAACGAATAAAGTAGCAGAAGCAGTAACTGGAGCTGATGGTAAGTTAGTATTTGACAATGTTATTGCAGGTGAGTACTGGACAAAAGAACTTGAAACACTTCCAAGTCATGTTTTGAATCCTGAGATTAAGAAAGTAGTTGTTAATGGTGGAGATACTCAAAGAGTAGACTACACAAATGAAATAATCAAAGGAAGAATACAAATAACTAAGGTAGATGAAGAAACAGGCGAAA
>NZ_JANKAF010000022.1:0-45666 GCF_024622765.1 Clostridium mucosae
CCAGGATCAAACTCTCAATAAAAAGTTTAATCTCTTCGCTCAAATTACTTTGAGTCTTAATTTTAAGACGTCTAAAAGAATTGCTGGTTTATTTTACTTAACTTATTTTCTGTTCAATTTTCAAAGATCTTGTCGAACAAGCGACTTCTATATCTTAACATCCTTAGGAGTTATTGTCAACATTTTTTTTATTGTTGTTAATAACTTGTTTTCCTCAAGAACATTGACTATTCTATCATAGCTTTCAGTACACAAATATAAATATATGCTATATATCTTAAATTATTCATTATTTCCTTATAATTTTAAACTTTTTCTTTATTTTATATATATTGATACTCCAGGATAAGTTTAAGAATACTTACATCACATTATATTGTATATTAGTATTTTACTTCCATTAATTATATTCTTCCATTAATTATATTATTGCTTATTATATATTATGTATTTCTAAATATCTTTTTATTTTACTATATAATATTTGTAATATTTGAATTTCAAAATAACTAAACTATAGAAATTTTAAAATATTAGTATTATAATATACTAGCAAAATGAATTTATCTATGCATCTATAGCTCAGTTGGATAGAGCGTTGGACTTCGAATCCAAGCGTCGGGGGTTCGAGCCCCTCTAGGTGCACCATTGTTACATTTTGTTAAATAAAATAGTGAAAGAATAAAAAATGAAAGAGTGAAAAAATTAAGGAAGAAATCCTTCGTATAACTTAAATTTAGTTTTGCAAAACAAAACACCTTTAACTTTTCACTTTTCACTCTTCACTAAAAAACCACTTTTCAATTTATATATATTTCATTATCATTGTAGAAATAGGCTCAACCTTAACTTTATTACCTTCTATATTATAAAGTCCATCCTCATTTATATTATTCTTATCTACTATTACCCTTAATTTATTATGATTTAATTTTACTTCTACTGGGTACTTATTAGAATTAAATATAATTACTATTTTCCCAATAGAGTCTCCTACTTTATTTCCATCAGCTATATAACCAACTATATTTTTTTCTGTAAAATTTTCTCCCATTTTTAAAAATTGAATACTTTCCTCTATCTCTTTTGATGAGTTCATTTTAAATACTTTGTGATCTTTCCTTAATTGAATTAAGCTTTTATAGTATTCGAATATATCTATATAAATTTCTTTTCTACTCCAATCGAATTTATTAACACTATCTGGTGATTTATAACTATTTTCTATTAAGTGTCCATTAGCATCTACTTTTGTCCTTAATATTTCATCTCCTGAATGTATAAAAGGAATCCCTTGAGATGTTAATACTATCGCTGCTGCCATTTTATTCATAGCAATTCTTTCTTTCTTTGTTGATAATGGCTTAGCTAAGGATAATTTATCCCATAACGTATAATTGTCATGAGCTGATGTATATGTTATAACTTGATATGGTTCATTAGCCCAATAGTCATTTGAATAAATTACTCTATCATAATCTATGTCTTTATGTTTTACTGAAGCAACTATACCAAACTTTAAGCTCTCTTCAAAATCTATTCCACCATTTATAAAGCCACCTTTTTCTTTTTCGAAAACATCACCTTTTATCGCATCTCTTATGTCATCACTAAAAGCTCCTATTTGTAGATCTCCAAATTTTCTTATATTATTCTTAAGAGATAGCCTTTCATTAGATAATGGTGAATCACTAGCCTTCCATCCCTCACCATATATTAATATACCTCTATCTATTTTATTAAGCTCTTCCCTAATTACCTTCATTGTCTCAATATCATGAAGTCCCATTAAATCAAATCTAAATCCATCTATTTTATATTCATTTACCCAGTATTTTAATGAATCAACAATGAATTTCCTTACCATAATTCTTTCTGACGCAATTTCATTACCACATCCTGATCCATTTGAGAAACCACCATCATTATTTTGACGATAATAGTATTTAGGTACTATAGAATTAAAATTAGAATTTTCTGTATCTGCTGTATGATTATAAACTACATCCATAACTACTTTAAATCCAGACTCATGTAACTTCATTATTAATTCTTTAAATTCCTTTATTCTGACTTCACCTAAATAAGGATTAGTTGAATATGATCCTTCAGGAACATTATAATTTAATGGATCATAGCCCCAATTATATTCATTTTCATTAAATCGTCTCTCATCTACTGTTTTATAATCAAAGCTAGGTAGTAATTGTATAACATTCACTCCTAGTTCTTTTAAGTGGCTTAGCCCTGTTTTAATTTCAGTTCCTTTTATAGCAGAGTTATCCTGACAAATCCCTTTAAACTTTCCCCTTATTTCATTATCTATTCCTGAATTACTGTCTATAGTAAAATCCCTAACGTTCATTTCGTAAATTACTGCATCTAGTGAATTCTCTAAAACTGGCTTTTTATGACTTTCCCATCCATCAGGATTTGTTTTATTTAAGTCTATAATCATTCCCCTTTTCCCATTTACACCAACTGCTTTTGCATATGGATCTACAGCCTCATACTCTTTTCCATCTATATTTACTAAATAGTTATAGAATTCGCCGTCTAGATTTCCACTTATTTCAATTTCCCAAATTCCTTTTTCTCTGAGATCCATATTAACAGTTTTATTTGCTTTTGATTCATAATCATAGCCATCTTTTCCATACAAATTTATCTTTACATTCGCTGCTAAAGGTGCCCATAATCTAAACTTTGTTTTTGTAGATGAATATATAGCTCCAAGTTCACCATCATATCTATATAAGTCTTCAAATTCTATAGAGTCATAATTTTTATAGTTAAAATACATTATATCGCCTCCTTATTAGCTAATTATATTACAAAGTAATATTCTTTTTTATTTTTAGAAGTATGTTTGTATTTAAATACAAACTTAATATTAATTTCTTATGACTTTGTCTTATATTATATGATTTAAATATTAAACCCTTATATAAAAATAAGCCTTATATCTTGTAAATATGATATAAGGCTTATTTTTATATATTATACGATTTTTGTTCCATGTATTTCTTTAGCTTTCGTTTTTTCTATTACTAAATCCCTATTTTCCTTATTAATTCCAGCTCCTGGGACTATAATTATTCTATTATTAGCATACTCAATTAACTCTTTTAAGGTATCTAAATTATTTAATGCAGATATATTTCCACCCTTAGTTAATATTCTATCTACACCTAATTCAACTAATTCATCAATAGCTAATTTTTTATCCACTATTTCATCAAATGCCATGTGAAAAGTTATATTTAAATCTCCGCTAACTTCTTTTACCCTTTTCATAAAACTTGCATCAACTTTCCCATCCTCTGTTAATGCACCTATTACAATAGCATTTGCTCCTAAACTCCTACAAACTTCTATATCAGTATACATTATTTCCTTTTCTATACTGTTATAAATAAAATTACCACCCCTTGGTCTAATTATCACATTTATAGGTAAATTTATATTTTCTATCGTCTTTTTTATAGTCCCATAGCTAGGTGTTGTCCCACCTTCAAGTAAATTATCACATAGTTCTATTCTATTTGCCCCATTTGCTTCTGCTCTAACTGCATCTTCATAGCAACCCGTACATGCTTCAAATATCATAAACTCCTCCTAATCCCATTGAAATAATTAATAATAAATCCATCCACAATACATTAAAATTTATCCACATATTTAGTCATATTTCATGCTACACTTGTGGATTTTACATATTAATATATATTAATCAAGAAAAAAAATAAAGACAACTAACTTAAGTTGTCTTTTCTTTTGGAGCGGGTGATGAGAATCGAACTCACGTAACTTGCTTGGAAGGCAAGGGCTCTACCATTGAGCTACACCCGCATATTATGGAGCGAAAGACGGGACTCGAACCCGCAACATTCACCTTGGCAAGGTGACGCTCTACCATTGAGCCACTTCCGCTTATTTTTATTATTGATTCAATATATATGGTGCAGATGAAGGGAGTCGAACCCCCACGCCAATGGCGCTAGATCCTAAGTCTAGTGCGTCTGCCAATTCCGCCACATCTGCATATATATTGGTGGCTTACCCGGGAATCGAACCCGGTACACCTTGATTAAAAGTCAAGTGCTCTACCGATTGAGCTAGTAAACCAAGTTGGCTGGGATAGCAGGATTCGAACCTACGAATACCGCAGTCAAAGTGCGGTGCCTTACCGCTTGGCGATATCCCAGCGTATGGGGTGAACGATGGGACTCGAACCCACGACAACCAGTGCCACAAACTGGCGCTCTACCAACTGAACTACGTTCACCATTTATGGTGCGTGTTAAGAGATTCGAACTCCTGGCCCACGCCTTAGAAGGGCGTTGCTCTATCCAGCTGAGCTAAACACGCATATTATGGAGCGGGTGATGAGAATCGAACTCACGTAACTTGCTTGGAAGGCAAGGGCTCTACCATTGAGCTACACCCGCATATTATGGAGCGAAAGACGGGACTCGAACCCGCAACATTCACCTTGGCAAGGTGACGCTCTACCATTGAGCCACTTCCGCTTATTTTTATTATTGATTCAATATATATGGTGCAGATGAAGGGAGTCGAACCCCCACGCCAATGGCGCTAGATCCTAAGTCTAGTGCGTCTGCCAATTCCGCCACATCTGCATATATATTGGTGGCTTACCCGGGAATCGAACCCGGTACACCTTGATTAAAAGTCAAGTGCTCTACCGATTGAGCTAGTAAACCAAGTTGGCTGGGATAGCAGGATTTGAACCTACGAATACCGCAGTCAAAGTGCGGTGCCTTACCGCTTGGCGATATCCCAGCGTATGGGGTGAACGATGGGACTCGAACCCACGACAACCAGTGCCACAAACTGGCGCTCTACCAACTGAACTACGTTCACCATAATGGTGCGTTATCAGGGGATCGAACCCGGGACACCCTGATTAAGAGTCAGGTGCTCTACCAACTGAGCTAATAACGCATATCTGGTGCGTGTTAAGAGATTCGAACTCCTGGCCCACGCCTTAGAAGGGCGTTGCTCTATCCAGCTGAGCTAAACACGCATATTACCATTATTATATTATGTTTAATGGAGCGGGTGATGAGAATCGAACTCACGTAACTTGCTTGGAAGGCAAGGGCTCTACCATTGAGCTACACCCGCATATTAAATTTTAAGTGGTCGGGGTGACAGGGATTGAACCTGCGACCTCATGGTCCCAAACCACGCGCGCTCCCATCTGCGCCACACCCCGGTGTTGATGGTGCGTGTTAAGAGATTCGAACTCCTGGCCCACGCCTTAGAAGGGCGTTGCTCTATCCAGCTGAGCTAAACACGCTTATTCTTGTAAAGAACATAAATTATTTTATATCATTCTTTGTCACTTGTCAACATATTTTTTAACCACTTTTATGGAGCGGGTGATGAGAATCGAACTCACGTAACTTGCTTGGAAGGCAAGGGCTCTACCATTGAGCTACACCCGCATATTTATTTTAAAAGTGGTCGGGGTGACAGGGATTGAACCTGCGACCTCATGGTCCCAAACCACGCGCGCTCCCATCTGCGCCACACCCCGATATCTTTAATATCTCTCAGCGACAATGTTTATTCTACAATAGGATTAGCAATCCGTCAATACATTTTTTAAAAAATAATCTATATAAGAGAATTTTGGAGATTTAACTAGATATTTAATAATATTGTAAATTAATAACGGATTGCAAAAAAATATTATTCTATTTCTTTTAAATATATATTAGTCTTTTTATTTTCTAATATTTCTATAAATCCTAATGTCTTCTTCGCTCTTCCATAAGGTAATGTTATGCTCCCAGGGTTCATCATAGTTAATCCATCATGTTCATTTATTAAAGCTTTATGAGAATGCCCAAAAAGCACTATATCCGCTCCGACTTCTTTACCCTTATAGAATATAGTATTGTATTCATTCTTTACATTATACATATGCCCATGAGTCATATATATCTTTAATCCCATTATGTCTACTATTCTTTCAATAGGATACTCAGTGGAAATATCACAATTCCCTTTAACTGCATATACTTCACCATTAAAATCATTTAATAACATTTTTGTATCTGGAGCTCCATCTCCACAATGTAATATGATATCTACGTCTAATAAATATTTTTTTATAGCATTTATAGATGAAGCTTCATAATGAGAATCACTTAATACAGCAATCTTCATAATTTCCTCCTATAGAAACTCCTTTATAACTGCACTTATTTTCTTAAGCGCAATTCCTCTATGAGATATATTATTTTTTTCTTCCATTGTAAGCTCTGCAAAAGTCTTATTAAAAGGTTCATATAAGAATAGTGGATCATATCCAAATCCATCACAGCCTCTTTCTTCTTCTAATATATAGCCATTTACAGTTCCTGTTACTGATTTATATATATTTTTATCATTTATTAATGCTAATTGACAAACAAATCTAGCATTTCTATTATCATAACTAACGCCCTTTAAATTACTAAGTAATTTTTCATTATTTTTCTTATCATTTCCGTGCTCTCCAGCATATCTTGCTGAATATACTCCTGGTTCACCATTTAAATATTCAACTTCTAAACCGGAATCATCTGACATTACTATAAAATTACTTTCCCCTCTTTTTATCAACTCTTTATATATCTCTTCACTTTTCTTTTTTGCATTTTCTTCAAATGTTATTCCATCTTCTTCAACATCTATATCTAATCCGATATCTTTTAATGAAAAAACATTAATAGGCATACCTTCTAGAACCTTCTTTATCTCAATTATCTTCCCTTGATTATTACTTGCTATTATTAGCTTTTTCATATCATTATTTTCCTCCAGTACCTATCCAAAGCGCATCCATCTTTAAAGCATCCTTTTGTATTTGTACCATTTGTTTTATACCTTTTTGAGCTAAGTCTAATAAGTCATTTAATTCAGCTCTACTAAATGGTGATTCTTCTCCAGTTCCTTGAATTTCTATAAATTCACCTTCATCCGTAGCAATAACATTCATATCTACCTTAGCGTTAGAATCCTCTTCATAACATAAATCTAAAATCTTTTCGTCGTTTAATATACCAACACTAGTTGCACTTACAAACTTTCTTATTGGATAAACTTCAAAAGGCTTTTCCTTATGTAGTTTATTTACAGCATCTACTAAAGCTACAAACGCCCCTGTAATAGATGTAGTTCTTGTTCCGCCATCTGCTTGTATAACATCGCAATCTATCCATATTGTTTTTTCACCAAGTGCTTTTAAATCCATTACTGATCTTAAAGCTCTTCCTATTAACCTTTGTATCTCCATAGTTCTTCCATCAACCTTTAATCTAGCTATATCTCTAACTTTTCTTGTACCAGTTGATCTTGGAAGCATATTATATTCAGCTGTTATCCATCCTTCACCTTGACCTTTTAAAAATGGTGGAACCTTATCTTCTATAGATGCTGTACAAATAACTTTTGTATCACCAACTTCTATTAATACAGATCCCTCTGCATACTTTGTATATCCTCTAGTTATCTTAGTCGTTCTTACTTGTTCATTTTTTCTTCCATCTATTCTCATGATTTTACCTCCAATTCTTAATATTATTAAAATTTATGCACTATTTTAGCATTATCCTCATATTATTAATATAAGGATTAATGAAGAGGTGAAGAAATTGCGATATATAGGACCATTTTTTAGAATGAATAAACTATCTCAAAAAGAAATTAACGGCCAACTTTTTCACTTGTCTAAGGAGGCCATAAGGACGTTAGTTCTTGAGTCAAAATGTGGATTAGTTGATTCAGTTAAAAATTATAAAAAAACATCATCCTCCATTGATATTACCACATCTGGTAACTTTTCTCCACTACTATGTATATATAGGAAATCTTCTCCAAACTATATTCATAGTAAAAATTACAATGGATTTGATGAATCTTCCTTTAAAAAGGATATTTCTCCAATAACTAATGCATTAATGACTACAAGCATACTTGATTTAACTACTTATTACTCAAGATTTAAAGATGCCGATGAAAAATTATACTCTTACTCTAAAATATATAAAAAGTTATCTAGGGAACAACTTGATTTTTATTCAGTGAACTTAAGAAACAATGAAGGAATTTTCACCGAGAAAAAAAATCTTTCTGAGAATAACCATAAAGGATTTAACCTTACAGATAAAAATAATAAATTTAAATTTTCTGATCAAGCCTTTATGATGGTTGCTTATAACTTATATTCAATATTATATCCAGAAGATGAAATTTCAGAAGACTATAATAAGTTTTCACTCGAAATACTAGAAATGCTTAATGAGTTTAAAGAGAAAATATATGAATGTTCATTTGAAGAAATATGTAAAATCCTTACTGCAATAAATATTTTTTATAGTCATTCAAAAAATTCTGATGCTCAAGTTTTAATAATAGATTTAACAGATTTTCTTATTAATAAATTTGATGAAAAGGACTATTATATTGACTCTCTAGATTTTACATGCCTATTCTCAATAAACTTAATGTTGTCATTTAAACATACTCAAATGATTACATTTAATGAAAAAGCCAAAGAAATTATTAATAAATTAGTGTCTTTATATGATGATGAAAAGGAAGTTTTTCTTAAGCTTTCTGGTAAAAAGGATTTGAAATATTCATGTTTTGATATTGTCTTCTATTTCTTAGCTATTGTTATGTATTCAAAGGAATTCAATAAATATAATGAGTATAGAAATATGATTTCATCATTATACAGAAAATATTTTATAAATTCTGGTTTAATTACCGCTTGGCCTGAAGCTCCTACTCTAGATGATGCAGAGAGATATAAAGGATTAACCTTAAATTCAGCTGATATGTTAGAAGAAAACTTTTTTAGAATGCCTACAACTTCAACACCTACAAGCTTAGGCATAGCTCCAATTTTTAACAAAAGTATTTCTTACTCTAAAAAAAGAGATTCATTTTCACCATCAGGATCATCTTTTGACAGCTTTAAAAACATGTATATATATCAATTAATAATTTTCCTATTTAAAGATGACTTTATGCGTGAAGTAAACATACTCGACCATGAATCTTCTTATAGAAATGATTCCAATAATCCTATTATAGAAGATGAAAATGATGAAGACAATCTATCAAAAAAAGATATATCAGAAGTTGAAGATGAAGAGTTTGTAGAAGTTGAAAATAAAGAGTTATTAGATACTTCTAATGATCAAAGCGAGAATTAAATAATCAAACTAAATCATAAAGACTGGGCAAAGCCCAGTCTTTATGATTTTTCTATTTTACTGTAATCTATATTTCCATTACCATCTAATAGCATATTTTTTATTTTACTATTTATAGCTATATTATCATTATAAAAAGCTAATGGTAAAACTTGATATGTATTAAATAAATCATCTTCTAATTTTGAAAATAATTCTACTCTCTCGCCTTCTGTTTTTACTAATAACAATTGATTTTTATACTTATCTGGAAGAAAATTTACTAATGCGTTGTATATAGAACTATCTCCTGAAAAATTTGAATCACCATGAATTAATGCTATATCATAATAGTTAACATCTTTAATAGAATTCATTTCATCTTTCGTAATTAATTTATAACTTAAATACATATCTGTATTGTTTGAAAACCAGTTTGATATATATTCACAAATTTCCTTATTTTGAGTGCCTTCTTCGGCAACTAATGAAATTTCATCTGGTTTATTCCATTCAACAGTATTATTACTCATAACTTTTCTAGCTTGAAGCTTAGCTAAGTCCCCTTTATCTTCTCTGAAATAACTTCCTTCAGCTAATTCTATGAACATACTATTTTCCAATTGATATTGTCCTATAGATTTATTTAATAATCCATATATATCTTTTTTCCCCTCTATTGGTATAGAGTCACTATTAGGATTAAATGTTAAATACATAGCTTTATTTGATTCTAATGTTATTAATCTATCCTCACTACTTAATCTACTTAATTGGCTCTTAGGTGGATTTATAACTATATCTCTTCCCCCGATCTCAAAAGCTGCCATAGCTAATTCTTCACCTTCATCCGCAACTATCTTAATTGTTGCAACCATATCTGTATTTGTACCGCTATTTCTATTAAGGGTCAATTCATCAATAGTCATATCTGAAATACTATAGTATCCTGAATAAATTAACTCACCATAATTTTGTCTTATATTTTCCCATAATAAAACGTTCTTTCTAAGCCTATATTGAGGTGTTGTTAATTCTTCAATAAATTTATCATCTTTTGAGTTTAATCTAAAAATAACATTACCCTCTCCTGAAGTTATCCCTACATTTTCTGTAAAAGATCCTGTTCCATCCCTAAACGCTTTTGCTCCATATACATTTAATAAAGCACCTATATTCTCCTCTTCTTCTTCTGTTAATATCTCCCTAAAAAAAGTCACTATATCTTTAGGTGTTATCTTAGTTCCATCACTCCAATAAATATCTGACCTTATCTTAAAATCATATTCTAATCCATTATCCCTTACCTCAACACTTTCTGATAAGGAAGGAACTATATTTTTAGAATCATCTAATTCAACTAATCCCCTACTAGTTGCACATACTATATCTTGTATTCTCTTATCTAAACTTCCTACAGATTTAAAATCTGTTGGCACAGTAGATACTGAATATGTAAATATTTCTTTGTTTTGAGCTGTCTCTTGATTCACCACTTCTATAAATCCTAACAAAAACCCTATTAATAATGCAGTTGTTGCCACTAATAATATTACTTTCTTCATATATGCTTCTCCTTATGATTAGTATCTTTCTAAATTATAGACATCTAAGGTTAATAGTAAACATTAATATGAAATTTTATACATTTATTCGAATTTGTTCTAAACTATATTAATTTGTATGCTATAATATTTTTATATAAAATTTGGAGGTAATATTTATATGGATTTAGCTGTTCAAATTTTTCAAATAGTTTTTTATAGCATTGGTGCTTTATTTATGATAACTTTTTCTATCATAGGAATATGGAGTTTTATTATTTTTAATAAAACATATAAGGCTAGAAGAATACAAAATTATCTTTTAGAAAAAATATATCAAGCTATTAATCAAATTACTTATAAGAATAATAGCTCACTTAATGAAAATTCAGAAGAGGAATTGCTTAGCCTTGATGATTTAATTGATGAAGATGAAAATTAGAAATTTAGCAAAATAAAGATAGGGAAGGTATTTAGCCTTCTCTATCTTTATTTATAAATTAAATTATAATATCTATTTATTGAATTCTTAAATTCTAATATATCAAAGTATCTTCCAAACCTTAGTGTTTCTTTCCCATTAATAAATAGCAATAAAATAGGCAAAGAAAATATATCATTTCGAGATGCTAACACCTTATTTTCTATTGCATTAATCTCAAGAAATTTAATTTCATTATAATCCTTAATAATATATAAAATTTTTTCCTTTATTGCATCACAAGCCCCACAAGTTGATCCACTAAAATATACAATACTTATTGGATTGTTCATTATTAACTCTTCCATAATTCCTCCTACTTCAATTTAAATGCTAACCTTTAATATATTTATTATATCACTTACTCATTTCATTTATAAAATTATCACTTTAGGCAATACTAGAACATGAGGTGAATAATTATGAAAACAAAAAATAAATATAGTTTATTACTTTTAGTAACTCTATCCATTATTTCCTTTATAACATTAATTCCTGCATCTTTAGTAAAAAGTAATAATTTAGGTGATGCTCAATTTGAACTTAAACCATTACCATATGCTTATGACGCATTAGAGCCTTATATTGATAAAGAAACTATGATGCTTCATCATGATAAACATGAAAAAGCTTATGTTGATAATCTTAATAAAGCCATTTCTAAATATCCTGAATTGTACTCTAAAGGATTAGAAGGATTGCTAGAGGATTTAGAATCAGTACCAGATGATATTAGAGAAGCTGTTAAAAATAACGCAGGTGGAGTATATAATCATGAATTCTTTTGGTCTATAATGTCTCCTACTAAAAATCAAAATCCTAAAGGAGACTTATTAAATGCAATTAATAGAGACTTTGAATCTTATGATAATTTTAAAACTAAATTTAAAGAAGCTGCGTTAGGTAGATTTGGATCTGGCTGGGCATGGTTAGTATCTGATAAAGATGGTAAGTTGTCAATTCTATCTACTGCAAACCAAGATAGTCCTATATCTTCATGTTTAACTCCTATTATAGGAATAGATGTTTGGGAACATGCATATTATCTTAAATATCAAAATAGACGTGCTGAATACATAGATAATTGGTGGAATGTAGTTAACTGGGAGCAAGCTGAAAAAAATTATACTAATAATAAATAAATTCATAGATTAAAAAGAGACTATTCACTAATTATTTAGTGCAACAACTTCTTTTTAATTAATAGTTGATAATAGATAATTAATATTATAATTCATGTAAGCTTATTTATGCAAAAGTGAATTAGCGAAAGGATAAAAAAGTTAATAAAAAAATCAACGAAAAACTCGTCTAAGTCAGTAAAATCAACAATTTAAAAGGGGCTCGCGTTTCGCTAGCCCCTTTTAAATTTTTCACTCTTAATCGTATATCAATCTCTTTTACTTTATTATTTATATATAAACTTTAAAACATTACTATAATCATGGTATGAAAATGATATTCCTTTATATTTATACTCTTTTTTTATTTTTCTCCAATCACTCTTTAATGCATCATATCCTTTGTAATAATAAGTAGTATTATCTGTAACACCATATTTATCATTCGGTGCTTGTGTTTCTGCTATTATATTAATCTTCTTATTATACATTTTACTTAAGTTAACTTCATCTTTTATATTTTTCACCGGCTTTTCTATATTATAATTCATTACAGCTATTTCATCCGAATTAATTATTATTTGTTCTATAATATCTTTTTCTAACCAGTATGGTATAACATTGATTAATTCTAAATCAGACTTCTTACAATATGAATATGACTTATGAAGCATCTTTATATATTCATCTTCATCCCATCCTTCATCTAATGTCCAAGGTTCTACATCTAGCACTATTGCTTTAATCTTTAAATCATTATCAACTTTTTCATTATAATCATTTATAAATTCTATTCTTTTAATAAACTTATTTACATCTTTATACCAATTTGCATCTCCAGTTAAAAAGTATACCTCTGCTTGAGTATTAGATTTAATATTTTCTATAAATCCACTAATTTCATCAACTGTTAATCCTGATAAGTTTTGATAAACTGTAGATATATTTAGATCATTAATAACCTTATACATATTGCCTAAATCATTATTTTTTATTACTTTAGTACTCCAAGAAAAAATACTAGTATTTTTTATGTTCATAATAGATAAACTATATATAGTAGTTAATATAATTATAATGATAATTATTGAGACTATTAATTTTATTATCTTCACTAGACTCCTCCCATTTATCTTTATAAATTATTTAACAGGCTTAAGGATTTTATTATCCTTAAGCCTGTTATCTTTAATTACTATATTATATTTTAAATTTACTAATTTATACTAGAATATTGTATTTTGCTCTTCTTTATCAAATAAATGAATTTTATTGGAATCAAATCCAAATTCTATTGAATCTCCAATCTTATAATCAACACCTGTTCTAGATTTAATTATAAAGTTTGCTCCATCCTTTTTAACGTGAATATATGTTTCTGCACCTAAGTTTTCTTTTAAATCAACTTCTCCTTTGAAAGTAACAACTCCTTCAGCTGCTAGCTCTTCCTTTGAATGATATATATTCTCTGGTCTTACACCAACTATAACTTCTAAGTTTTCAGCATTCTTTTCTTTTACTATCTTAGCCTTTTCAGTTGGAATCTCGATTAATTTATCAAATACTTTAACATAGTTTTTGCCATCCTTAACAAGGTTTTGTCCGTATGTCATATTCATTTGAGGACTTCCTATAAATCCTGCAACGAAAAGATTTGCTGGATGGTTATATATTTCAGTTGGTGAAGCAACTTGTTGGATAACTCCATCCTTCATAACAACTATTCTTGTTCCTAAAGTCATTGCTTCTGTTTGGTCATGTGTTACATATATAAATGTAGTATTTAATTTATTATATAACTTTGAAATTTCTATTCTCATTTGAACTCTTAATTTAGCATCAAGGTTTGATAAAGGCTCGTCCATTAAGAATACTTTAGGACTTCTAACTATAGCTCTTCCCATAGCAACTCTTTGTCTTTGTCCACCTGATAAAGCCTTTGGCTTTCTATCTAAAAGATGTTCTATATCTAGTATCTTTGCTGCTTCTCTAACTTTAGTATCTATTTCTTGCTTTGGTAACTTTCTAAGCTTTAATCCAAACGCCATATTTTCATATACTGTCATATGAGGATATAATGCATAGTTTTGGAAAACCATCGCTATATCTCTGTCTTTTGGAGCTACATCATTAACTAACTTATCATCTATGTATAATTCTCCTCCAGATATTTCTTCTAATCCAGCAATCATTCTTAGTGTAGTTGACTTACCACATCCTGATGGTCCAACGAAAACTATAAATTCTCTGTCCTCAATATCTAAATTGAAATCTTGCACTGCCTTAAATCCATTTTCATATACTTTTTGAATATTTTTCAAACTTAAACCTGCCATAATCTTCTCCTCCAAATTTATATATTAATAAAACGCTAATGGATTAACTCTTTTAATTAAATTTGTTAAGTTTTCATCCATAGCCAATTGAAATCCTACAACACCTTTAGATGTTTTTGCCATATAAACCATGTTTTTTAATCCAGACTCTTCTAAATAAGCTTTAACAATTTTACTGTTACTCTTGTCCATTCTTTCTGAACTTTTAACACTTGATATTTCTCTAATATTAAAACTTCCTATTTCTGTTCTTTTACTCTTATTCATTATCTTGAATATTACTAATTCATCTCCTGTAAGCTCATATTCATATTCAACTATAAGCTTCCTAGACAAAATGAAGACTCCTAAGTATATTAGCCCAAAAACTACTGCAAACACCAAATTCAACATTGCTGCAAACAATATCGCAAAAATTAACGAAACCTTAGATAAAATATTTAATATCTTTTCTAAACTTCCATAATCTTTAGTTTGAAACTGTTCATAAAAGCACTCCATACCTCAACCCCCTTATTGAATATCGTTTACAAAGGTTTATGGTTTTATTATAATATCTTTTTTATTTATTTCAATATTATTATCCTTAATACATATTTTTCTTAAATTATGACTAATAAAAAATTAAATATATTGTGATATTTCACAAATAAAATAATTTTGAATAAAAAAATATAGTAAGCAGAAACTTACTATATTTTTCGAACTATCTTTATATATACTTTTCTAATTTAAATTATCTAACACTTTTATAAGACTTATCTTACCTTAACAACTGATAATCTATGCAATGCCCTAGTACACATTATATATTTAATTAAATTATCGGTATTTTCATCAAAATCAACAATTATTACAGCATCAAATTCTAACCCCTTAGCATAATAAGATGGTATTAATACCTTTCCACCCTTATACACTACATCTCCACCATTGAATGCCAATATACTTGTATACTTTTTAAGTTCTGGAGATATAAGGTTTAATTCTTCTTTTCCTTTTGTTATTATTGCTATATTTTCATATTTTTCTTCTTGATAATCCTCTAATAAATTTAATACTACATCTATTAAATCTTCTTCATCATCTTTTGAAACTGTTGTTTCTAATACATCAAACTCACCTTTTCTTACAAATGGAACAACTGCATTTTCATCTAAAAGCTTACTTGCATATTCCATTATTTGATAAGTTGATCTATAGCTCTTCTTTAATTCAAACAAACTAAAAAATCCACCAAAGACTTCTTTTAATTTAAGCATAGCAGGTACTTCTTCCGCTTTCATAAGTCTTTGATTTGAATCTCCAACGATAGTATAACTCCTACATCCTGTTAACTCTTTTAAAACTAGGAACTGTAGCATATTATAATCCTGAGCTTCATCAATAACTATATGTTTTATTTCAGTATAAGATTTTTTCCCATCTAATTTTATCATTAAATATAAGATACCAGCTAAATCTAAATATGAAAGAGTTTCGATATTTAAAAATCCTTTATATATATCTATAATGCTTTCATTTTCTATCCAATTTTCTATTTCAGCCTTAGATTTCATAACTTCTCTTACTATATCTCTTATCGCAATTCTTCTTCTGAATTCAATATTATTTTCTTCAATTACTAACTCTTCAGCAGATAGCTTTGATTTTTCTTCTTGTGCCTTTAAATTGATTTCTCTTACTTTTTCGTCTCTCTTATCTTTTATCTTTGAAAATAATATTCTCTTTATTTTTTGACTTCGTCTAAATATAGGCATATATTTATAATGCTTCTCAAAAAGTTCTTCTATTTCATCTATAGAAACTATTTCTTCATCTAAAAATCTTACTGTATCTATTTCAAAATAATTTTCTTCAATATCTTCTATTTTTTTATTAAGAGCTTCTATGAATCTATTTGATGACTTATATCTTATATCTTCAATTATTTCTTCATTACCTTTTAATACTTGTTCTAAATAAGATGTTATATCTCTTACAGGTTCATTTAATCCTATTTCTTTATATGCGAAAGATAAAAATGTTTCGTTAATAACTGCTGTTTCGCCTAAATTAGGTAATACCTCTGAAATATAATCCATGAATATGTCATTTGGTCCCAAAATAAGAACTTTATCTGTTAATTGCTCCCTAAAATTATATAAAAGATATGCAATTCTATGAAGAGCTATAGTAGTTTTTCCTGAACCTGCAACTCCATTTACAACCACAGCTTTGTTTCTATCAGCTCTTATTATTTCATCTTGTTCTTTTTGTATCGTATTTACAATATCTTTAAGTTTTTCTCCTGAATTTGATGACAGAACCATTTGTAATATCTCATCTTGTATATTTATATCAGAATCAAAATACCCCTCTAATTTAGCCTTTTTTACAATTAATTGTCTTCTTGATAATATATCTACTGGAATTTCTCCTTGTGGGCTTTTATAGCTAGTTTCTCCAATCATTCCTTTATAAAATAAAGATGCAACTGGTGCTCTCCAATCCACTATTACAGGATCATAACTTCCTTCTGGAGTTAATCCATATCTACCTATATATAACTCTTCAGAATATCCATCATCTATAAACCCAACTTTTCCAAAGTATGGTGACTCTTTAAGTTTAACAAATTCTCCTAGTTTTTTATCTATCATTTTGTATGATTCTTCTTTAATATATCTTTCGTGATCAAAATACTCCATTAACTTATCTTCATCATCTCTATATTCTTCGATATATTTTTTTCTATAATCAAGTATATATTCTGAAATACTTTTTCTCTTCTCTATATATTTTAAAGTTTCTTCACTAAGAATATTTAATGTATTTTTTAAGTTATCCTCTTCTTTTAATAATTCTATTTTATCCAAGAGCTGATCCCCCTTTGATTTTAAATTTATATTATTAAGAAAGAGTGTAACAACAAATCCTGTACACCCTTTCATTAATTTATCCATTTTACGTTATTTTAAACTTCTGTAATCTCTTCTACGTCTATAACTTCATTTGAATCTTCAACTTTTTTCTTTTTCTTATCTCTTAATTCTGGATACTTATCATAAACAAATTCCATAAATTCGTCACCAAATATAGTTTCTTTTTCTAATAGATACTCTGAAATTTTATCAAGTAAATCTCTATTTTCCTTTAATAACTTTCTAGTATTTTCATGACAAGTTTTTATTATTCTTAGTATTTCTTCATCTACTAAAGTTGAAGTTTCATCACTACATTCTCTTACTGCTCTTCCATCTAGATATCTATTTTGAACAGATTCTAAGGCCATCATATCAAATTTATCTGTCATTCCATAAATAGTAACCATACTTCTAGCAGTTTGTGTAGCTCTCTCTATATCATTTGAAGCTCCTGTTGAAACTAAATTAAATACTTCTTCTTCAGCAGATCTACCACCTAGCATAACCATTATTTGACTTGTTAATTCATCTCTTGACACTAAGTATTTTTCTTCTTCTGGTAATTGCATTGTGTATCCTAATGCTCCCATCGTTCTAGGAACAATAGTTATCTTATGAACTGGATCTGTTTTTTCTAATAATGCAGCAACAAGCGCATGACCTACTTCATGGAATGCCACTACTCTCTTTTCCATAGGAGATAGAATTCTATCTTTCTTTTCTTTACCTGCTATTATAACTTCTACAGCTTCTCTTAAATCTTCTTGCATTACAAATTCTCTACCATGCTTTACAGCTCTTAAAGCTGCTTCATTTACTATATTAGCAAGATCTGCTCCTACTGCTCCAGGAGTGCTTTTTGCAATTTCTTGTAAGTCTACATCATCTCCAAGTTTTACTCCTTTAGAGTGAACTTTTAGTATATCTATTCTTCCTTTTAAATCCGGTCTATCTACTATTACTCTTCTATCAAATCTTCCTGGTCTTAATAACGCCTTATCTAATATTTCTGGTCTATTTGTAGCTGCTAAAACAACTATTGCTTTAGTTGAATCAAATCCATCCATTTGCGTTAATAATTGATTTAGTGTTTGTTCTCTTTCATCATTTGTTTGAATTTGAGAATCTCTACTTTTACCTATAGAATCTACCTCATCTATAAATATGATACACGGAGCATTCTTTTCTGCTTCTTGGAAAAGATCCCTTACTTTCGCTGCTCCCATTCCCGCAAACATCTCTACAAAGTTTGATCCTGATATTGATAAGAATGGAACATTTGCTTCGCCCGCTACTGCTTTTGCTAATAATGTCTTTCCCGTTCCTGGAGGACCAACTAAAAGAGCTCCTTTAGGAAGTTTAGCACCTATTTCTGTGTACTTACTAGCATTATTTAAATAATCTATTATCTCTTTTAATGATTCTTTAGCTTCATCTTGCCCTGCCACATCATCAAAAGTTATTTTTATATCATTTTCTTTATAGATTTTTGCATTACTTTTTCCCATTCCCATCCCCATCATAGGAGATGATCCCATTTTTCTACCAATTCTTCCAGCTATAAATCTAAATATAAAGAAAAGTATTATCGGCATTACTATCCAATTTAGAATAAAGTCTACTATAAAATTATTTTGTACAGGCTCACCTTTAAACTCTACTCCAGATTCATTTAAAATATTTATTAAATTAGGATCATCAACATTGCCAGTATATAATAATTTTCCTGTTTCTTTAGTATTTTCATCACTTTTAGGCAGTATTTTTATTTCTGTAGATGAAATTACAACACTTTCTACTTGCTTATTTTCTACCATATTTAAAAATTCATTATAACTTATTTCTCGAGTTGTCATAAGATTTTTAGTCGAAGTGAATGCGTATAAAAACAGAAATGCCATTACTGCATAGAATAATGTATGCTGCTTTTTATTATTGTTATTATTTTCTTCTGTATTCTTATTTTCCATTGCTCTTCCTTTCCTTGTATATCTATTTTATTTTACCAATTTGATCAAAAGGATACACTTTTATTTGAGCTTTGCCACTTATATCTTCTCCATCAATATATGGATTAATCCAGTACCTAGAGTCTTTTGACCAAAGTCTGTTATCTCCTAAGAAGAAGTATTTTCCTTCGGGTACTTCATACTCTCCATTAAAATTGTCTTCAGCACCTATATAATCTTCTTGTAACTCTTCTCCATTTACAAATACCTTACCATTTTCTATTTTTATTTTATCTCCTGGTAATCCTATTAACCTTTTTATTAATGACTCTTGAAGCTCTTCTGAGTTGAATACTATAATATCCCCTCGTTTAAGCTTTTCTAAATTATATACTCGTGTAACAAAAAGTCTATCTCCAACATTCAATGTAGGTACCATTGATTCTGATGGAATTAAAACTTTAAATAATAGAAATTTATTTATAAGAAAGGCTAATATTATAGCTGAAACTATTGGAATTCCCCATTCACTAATAAAATTTTTTTTAGAATCACTATCTTTCTTACCTTCTTCTATATCAATTCCTTCATTTATATTATTACTCTCACTCATTCTTCCCATAATCCTTTCATCATAGTATTAATACTTTCACGTCTTAATTTAGTAGCTTTTTCATCTATAAAATAGAAGTTATCTTTTTTAATTAAAATATCCCCTTCTTTTACACTTCCTATTATATCACTTTTTTTGACATTAATTAAATTATCATATTCTATCTCTAACACAACATAATCGCTCTCAATTCTATCAACTATATATTCCTTTTTCTCCATAATGCTCCTGTTATTACTCACCTCTCTTTTTTAGCTTATATTCTAGTATATCATATTTGTTGAAAATTTAAATAGAATATATATTATTAAAAATAGGGTAAATGATTTTCATTTACCCTATTATTTATACTAATATTATACTTCATTAATTAATAATTCTTCATAATTTTGTCTTTTACATACAACTTTTGCTTCACCATTTCTTACAAATACAACTGCTGGTCTTAAATTTTTATTATATCCACTAGCCATAGAAAATCCATATGCTCCAGTTGATAGAACTGCAAGTATATCTCCACTTTCTGCTTCTTGAAGGTTTATATCTTGTAATAAAATATCTCCAGATTCACAACACTTACCAGCTACCGTAACTTTATCCTCCATACTTTCACTTGCTTTATTAGCTACTATAGCCTCATATTTTGCTTCATATAAAGCAGGTCTTATATTATCTGTCATGCCACCATCTACGGCTAAATATTTCCTTACTCCTGGTATTTCCTTAATTGATCCTATATTATATAAAGTTGTTCCTGCATTAGCTACAATTGATCTTCCTGGTTCTATTGTCAAAATAGGTTTTTTAAGTGATAATTTACTGCACACTTCATTAACTCTATTTAATATAGTATCACAATATTCTTTTGTTTCTTTTGGCTTATCGCCTTCTGAATAATAAATTCCAAATCCTCCACCTAAATCTAATTCTTCAATCATATAACCTGTTTCTTGTCTTATAGTATTTATAAAATTTATCATCACTTCTGATGCATCACCAAATGGCTCAGTCTCAAAAATTTGTGATCCTATATGACAATGAAGCCCTACTAATTCTATATTTTGTAATTCTAAAGCTTTCTTTACAGCATCCATTATTATATTACCTACTGGTGCAAATCCAAACTTTGAATCTATCTGTCCAGTTTTAATATAGTCATGAGTATGAGCTTCTATTCCTGGTGTAAGTCTTAAATAAATCTTTTGAATCTTATTATACCTTTCGGATATTTCATTTATCTTTGCCATTTCCCATAGATTATCTACTATAAACCTTCCTACTCCCAATTTAATTCCAAGCTCTATTTCTTCTAAAGTCTTATTGTTCCCATGAAAATATATCTTCTCCATAGGAAAGTTAGCCCTATATGCTGTATATAGTTCACCCCCAGAAACAACGTCTAAATAAAGCCCTTCTTGATCTATAAGCCTGCACATTTCTAATGTCAAAAATGATTTTCCTGCAAAAGCTACTCTATTATTCTCAGAATTAACCTTAAAATATTTTATATAATCCCTACAATTATCTATTAAAAGTTGTTCATCCATTACATACAACGGTGTTCCATAATCTTTTACTAAATCCCTTGCCTTTACGCCCCCAATTACTAAATCATTTTCTTCTATTTTGCTTGCCCCAAATAATCTCATATAATCTCCTCCAAATATACTTTCATTAATTATAAAATAAAACCACTATGGTTATCCATAGTGGCAGATTTCCTTAAGTGAAATTAAAGCTATAAAATATTTAGCATATAATAATAAAATTAATAATTTATAATTATTGCCTGTAGCTCTCCACTTTCGTGACAGTTGCACACATGTTATATGTACAACCAAAAATAGATTCTTGCAATAATCTATTTCTTCGGCTATTAATCCTTTCTTTATAAATCATCACTTTGCAAAGCTCATTATAAATACTATTAATAACAGCACCTCTACCCTGATAATTAGCCATATATATTATTATACATCTTTTGTTATATTATTCTACAACTTTATGAATTTATAAATTATTAATTTTAATTTTGATCTCTATATTTATCCATTAGGCTTCCCATCACATCGCCAGATGGTGGTGGAGTATATGTTATTGCATTTGCCCCAGCCTCTATAGTTCTCATTATAGTTTCTTCTGTCGGTCCACCAGTTGCAATTATCGGGAATGTAGGAAATTGCTCTCTTATTTTCCTCACAATGTTAGGTGTATTCTTACCTCCAGAAACATTTAATATTGTTGCCCCAGATCCAATCCTTTCAGCAACATTTTCACATTCAGAAACTACAGTTACAATTACAGGAATATCTATAGTTTCTCGTATTTTTTCTATAATTTCATTTGCTGTAGGAGCATTTACAACTACTCCCATTGCACCTTTAAATTCTGCATCTAAAGCCAAATTAACTACTCTTTTCCCTTGAGTTATTCCGCCACCTACGCCACAAAATACAGGTACATCTGCTGCCATAACTAAGGCTTGTGTTATAAGTGGTTGAGGAGTAAAGGGATATACTGCTATTATAGCATCAGCATTGGTATTTCTTATTATGGCAACATCTGTAGTAAATAATAATGACTTTATTCTTTTTCCAAATATTTTTATTCCACTACAATCTCTTATACAAGAAGGTACTTCTATAACATGACTTCTTAATAATCCTTTTATCTCTGGTACTTGTTTAATTTTCTTCCCATCCATACCAAACTCCTCCTATTTTATATTTAACTCTAATTTTTTTAAGCTATAATTATATTATACTACCTCAAATATATATTAAGATACATATAACTAAATAATTTTATTAGATTAATTCATTTTTATCAATATATTTATTTTAATTTTTAACATAAATAATAATTTTGAAAAATGTTTATATTTATTCAAAATATAAAAAAGAAACTTTTCTGTATTATAGCTTAGATGGAGAATGTGAATTATATGGAGAGCTTTCTTTAGTTGGAATTATGATAAATAAGGCTGAAATAAATTATAATGATAGAACTTTATCTGTTAAAATATATGAATCTGATTATTAAGCATTATGTAATTAAAAAACAGTAAATAGATTTATACATAAATCTATTTACTGTTTTTTAAACGCCTCGATTTGCTTTAATTTCCTTCTACAGCTATTCCAAAGGCTCTACTATTTATATAATCATTTATATACTTTTAGCTTCTCTTATCTCCAAGACCTTTTTTACAACCCTTGTACCAATTATATCCTCTTTCATTTCCTCTAATGCATCTGCTAGCTTACTCCAACCCATACCTTCTACTTCATCGGATTTATTAATTTCACCTGAAACAAAATCTGCCATGAATGTTATCATTAAAATTTCCTTATCTTTTACATAATCAGAACCCATATATGTAATATTATTTATATCAATTCCAGCCTCTTCTTTTACTTCCCTATAAACTGCTTCTTCTGCTGTTTCATTATTATCTACATATCCCGTTAACAATACCTTAGAATTTTTGTATATATAACTTTGCTTCAATAATAATATTTCATCATTCTTAATTATTGCCACCATTATACATGGCTTTGGAGTATCAAAAAACATCACATCGTCATGAGAACAATACGGTACACCGCCTTCATCCCAACTATACTTTTCTTCTAATCCTCTACCGCATAAAGGACAAAATTTGTACTTCATAATACACCTCTTATTTAACTAAATAACTATTTTTCTAAATAACAACTCAAATATATAATCTATTATTTATATATTTGAGTTAAATATATAATCTTTCTTTAAACTTATATCTTATATCTTATATCTTATATAGTAATTATAATATTATATCAACTTTTTTATATATTTCAATTCCATCTTTTTCAACCTTACAGTTATATGCCATTATATCAACATTATTTTCTTTTGCTAATCTTAATGCATTTCCAAATTCCAAATCAGTTATATCGTTAGGCGAAAAAGTATTAACATTATCTAATTGAATTAAAAATAAAATTCCTGCTCCAAATCCTTGTTTTTTTGCTTCTATTAGCTCTGATATATGCCTTGCACCTCTCTCTGTAGGAGCATCTGGAAATCTACAATGTCCGTTATCCTCTAAGGTTACTCCTTTCACTTCTAAATAATATACTTCACTATCATCTTCTGTGGATAACTTAAAGTCAAATCTACTTTTACCAAAGGTTTTTTCTCTATTAATTTTAGTATATTTATGTAAAGTATCAATCTTTTTATTATTTAAAGCCTCATCAACAACCTTATTAGGTATCTGAGAATCTATACTAATTAATATATCCCCTTTCATTGCTGCAATTAAATCATATTTTGTTTTCCTACTAGGATTTAATTCTTCTCTTAAAAATACTTTTGTTCCTTCTTTTAAGATTTCTCTGCATCTTCCTGTATTTGGAACATGAACTACTATTTCCTCTCCATTTAATATGACATTTGCATTAAACCTATTAGGCCTACTTTTAAATATTGCTTCATATATATTCTTATTATATTTCATATTTTTCTCCTTAAACAAAATCACAAATGTAATTTCAACATTTTTTTTCATATATTTTATCCACAGCACTTCTAAAATCATAAGTTGTCCACAGGTAAAATTATTAAAGCTCTTATTTTTCCTATATTTATAGTATTATTGTAACATTATCCTCAGTTTTTATCCACATTTTGTACAAACTGTGCATAACTATATTTTGTTACCCAAATTATAAAATTATTAACTGTTACATTCTCCTACATATATTAGTGTTCTTCATCAAAAATCATCATATTGTTACAAACGTATATTCTTTCCATATATATTGTGTCAATACCTTTTTAAAAAGTTTTCAACAGTTTTTCCAAGTTGTCCACATTTTGTGGATAACTTTCCACAGTTTTAACACTTTTCCACTTGTTAATGTTTATTTACACAATAAATATTCCTTTAATCTTTTTAATACCGTATATTATATATTTCTATCTTTTATACTAATGTAAAAGATTATACTATTTTTATAATTTTATTTAATGAAAATAGCTTTATAATAAAATGACAGTAGGTAGATTTGTATAAAACACTTCTTCCTACTGTCATTCTTATTTAACCTATTGCTTTTATAATTTAAATTATCTATTTTGTAGAATAACTATTTTTATAGTATGACATCAAATACTGAATAGCTAATACAAATGGTCCAACTAATGCTGTTATTATAGCCCAAATTAATTTATTTTGGCCTTTTTCTTCCGCTAATTTATATGATGCAAATACTGATGCTATTAATAAAAAAAATAACCATAATTTTATTTATTTTCTCCCCTATAATTAATTACTTTCCTTAATCAATTTAATTCTACATAATTAATATATTGTTTTCAATAAAACTATGTTGGCAAAAAAGTAAACTCTTTGTGAATAAGTAACCTAATATTCATTTTTAATATTAAAAACTCTTATCTATTAACTGTATAAGAATAAAGTAAGATATAAAAAATTTTTATATCTTACTTTAAATTACTCTACAGTTGGTAGCGAACTTAAATTATTATTTTCACTTTGGTCTGGAAGACTTCTTAAATATTCTTCACCTTTCTTTGAAACTCCAACTGCAACTCCAGATATTTGACCATTCTTAGCCATTTTAACGCCTTCTTCTTTTGATACTCTTTCGCCATTTGAAAGTTCATATCCTACTACTTCTCCAGACTTCTTAATTAAAGCCTTTATTGACTCTGCATCACTATTTGGTGTTGGTACTTCTTTATTTATATTTATAGGTAGTCTTCCAATCATTCCATCATTTTCTTCATTCATAATAACACCTCCATTTGGTTATAGTGTTATTTTATCCATTAGAAATTCTTTAATACAAATCTACTTGCATTTTTATTTTAAAATGCTTTCTGCTTGTTCCTTAAGTAATTCTATATTATTATCTGCATCTACAGTAGTAAAATTGTATACTTCTTTAAAGTTATAAAAGTAATTTGCAATCGCAATCTTCTTTGATCTAGAAATACTTAATACTGAAGCTAGATTTTCTAAGAAATCTACCTCTTCATCTTCATACTCCCCATCAACCAATGCTAGTCCAACTAATTCAAAATATACAATTGCTTTTGCCCTATCATTAGATTTTCTTATTATTTCTAAAACTTCATCATATCCCATATGATGCACTTCCGAATCACTTAATCCTAATTCTTCCTTATACTCTTTTAACAGAACTTTTTCTTCTTTAGCAAATTTATTATCTACATCAGCAAAAATAGAAACTAAGTTTATAAAAGCTATAGATTCTTCTTTATTTAACTCCTTCAAAAACATCTTATCAATCCCTCCTTACAATATAATTCCTTATTTAATAAAATTATCCTTTATTAAATTATATATAATATCTAATATATTTAAAACCCATTATTTAAAATATGTACATACCTTCTTCCCTAGTCGCACTTAAATTTCCTAATTAAACAATTCATATATATCTTTAAATCTTTGCTCTTCTACTTTATTTCCAATTAGTCCATTAAACTTACTTATCATTAAATATACTTCTTTATTATATGGATCCATCCCTATTATTTCCTTCAATAATTCATGTATTTTATTGTATTTATCCATATCATTTTGAGCTAAAAGGCTTCTTACTTCTGCTATAATTAAATCTAAATTACTTTCATTTTTGTTTTGTATACTTTTCCCCTCTATTTCATCTAACACAATGTTTATTCTGTCAGGTGAAAATGGCTTTTGAAGATATACTACTGCACCTAACTTAGTACATTCTATTGCGTTCTTTACTGTTGCAAAAGCTGTCATTATAACAACAGGGCAATTTATTCTAATCTCTTTAATATTTTTTAACACTTCAGTTCCACTTATTCCTGGCATCCTAATGTCTAAAAATATTAAATCTATTACTTCATTTGTATTATTTATTATATTTAACGCCTCTGCTCCACTATCTGCTGTGATTACCTCGTAACCCCTTAATTCTAAACAAGTACTTAATAATATTCTTATATTCTTTGTATCATCAATTACCAAAACTCTTTTCATATAATCACTCCTAAACTACTTCTTTAGGATAGTGGAATAGTAAATATAAATTTACTTCCATATCCAACCTTACTTTCGCACCATATTTTTCCCCCATGTATCTCTACAATCTCTTTTGCTATAGATAATCCAAGCCCTGTACTCTCTTCTGGTATTTCAAATCCTTCTACTCTAACAAACCTCTCAAATACTTTTTCTAAATAATTACTTGGAATTCCTCTTCCAGTATCTGTTACAGATACACATATATTATTTTCTTTAATATATCCATCTATTTTTATAGAACCTTTTTCTGTATATCTAACAGCATTAGATAGCAAGTTATTCAATACCCACTTTATTTTCTCTTCATCCATCATAACATCAGGCAATCTTTCTTCTAAATTTAATTTCAATTCTATTCCCTTCTCTTTTGCTAAAGGAATAAAATTATACAAGCAATTCTTTATTAATTCTTTAATATCATTATTTCTTATATTAAAAGAAGTCTTGTTTGATTGGATATGTGATATCTTTAATAAATTTGATACTAAATCATTTAATTTCTGTACATCTTCTTTTATAGTTTCTAAAATTTCTCTTTGCTTGCTATTTAATGATCCTATATTACTATCATTTATAAGTCCAACTCCCATCATTATTGATGTCAATGGCGTTTTTAATTCATGAGATATTGTCCCGATAAAATCTGCTTTTATAATTTCTAATTCCTTCAGTCCAGTTATATTCTTAAATAATACTACTACCCCATCAATCTTCTCTTCTGATCCTTTTATTATAGTTGAAGTTATATTAAAAAAATATTTTTTATTATTTCTTTTTATTTCAATTAATTCCTCTCTATTTTCACTACCTTTATTAATAGATTCCTTTATATATTTGTAAACCTTAGATAAATTTATAACTTCAAAGAAACTTTTATCAATGCAGTGTTCTTCATCAATATTAAAGAAGCTTTTTCCTTCATCATTTATAAATTTAATTCTAAATCTATCGTCCAACAATATTATCGGATCTGATATACTTTTAATTATGCTTAAAGATCTATTTTTTTCAGCGACTAAATTTCCCTCTGTGCTCTTTTCAAAATCATATAATCTATTTGTCATATTATTAAATTCTTTTGCTAATAATCCTATTTCGTCATCATAGATTACAGGTGACTGCTTATTTAAGTCTCCTGCCTTTACAGATTTTATTGTATTTATTAATAAATGTATTGGATTGAAATATCTATTGGTAAAGAACATAGCTATTGATCCTCCAATTATAGCTCCTCCAAGTGATATAAATATAATGAAGTATATGGATGATTCTGAACTACTTCTAAGAGCACCTTCTTTTTTAAGCATAATATCTTCATTTAATTCAAATAATTCTTTCAAACTTTTATTTAGCAAATCTATTTGTGGTGATATTTTTTGATAGTAAATTTGAACTAATTCATCATGATTTTGGCCATTATTATAATCTTGTAGCCCAGAAAACAACTTACTAAACTCTATATATTGAGAGTTTATTCTATCCACTAATTCTAATTCTCCAGGCTCCGTTATATTACTTTTCTCAACATAAAACCATTTATAAAATTCATCATCAGTTGCATGAAATAAATTTAATGCTTCATCTTTATTTCCTTGCAAGTATATTAATATAGCCTTATCCTGACTATTAATACAATCAATCATCTTGTTACTTGTATTAATACTTTTATAATTATTAGTAATTAATCCATTTGTAGATTTATTAATATTATACATATTAATAACTGCAAATAATCCTACCAATATAATTATTATTACAAGGATACTATATATAATTGTAAATCTTTTTTTTAAAGAGTTAATCATCATTTTAACCTTCCAATTTTAAAATATTGTTCTTTGATTATATTAATTATACATAATACACAAATATATATTCCACAATTATTTTTTTCTTTTATAAATTTGATCATATATAATTCAATTATTCCCTTGCCTCAATTAGAACTTATATATTTAAGTTTAAGAGATATATAGAATGGACATACTTTTTAAAGGTTTAAATATTAAATAAAATCTATAATCACATTTTAAAACTTTGAACTTTTACATTTTAATATATAAAAAGCTTAGGAATATTAGCTCCTAAGCCTTTCATATAATATTTTTAATAGTTTTCTGCAAATAATTCAAAGTATCCTTGTGGATGTAAGCATGCTGGACATACTTGTGGAGCTTCTTCACCCTCAAAGATATATCCACAGTTAGTACATTTCCATAAAACTGATTCATCCTTCTTAAATACTTTTCCTTCTTCTATATTTTTTAATAACTTATTATATCTTCTTTCATGCATATTTTCTACTTCTATTATTCTTTCATATGCTACTGCTACAGCTGGGAATCCTTCTTCTCTTGCTACTCTTGCAAATTCTGGATAATCATGAGACCATTCCTCATGTTCTCCTTTAGCTGCTGCTCTTAAATTTTTGGCTGTATCATCATATAAATCTACTGGATAACCAGCATTGATTTCTATAGCCTCTCCAGCAAAATCATCTTTTAAAAATTTATAAAATCTTTTTGCATGTTCTTTTTCTTGCTCTGCAGTCTCCATAAATATGTTTGCAATTTGTACATATCCTTGCTTTCTTGCTACACTTGAATAATAAGTATATCTAGTTCTTGCTTGTGATTCTCCAGCAAAAGATTTCATTAAATTTTCTGCTGTTTTAGTTCCCTTTAAACTCTTCATTTTATCCACTCTCCTACCTATAGATTTAGTTATTTAACCACTTTTCTATTATATTACATCTGAGATTAATTGGCAAATTGGATACTCAATAAATAACCTCAATAAATATTTTATTTTTGCTTTTTTCTAAATATTCCTTCATTTTTTCATTTCCTTAATTTATTTTTCTACCTTTAATTCATTTTTACTTACACTAATATCATTCATTATTATTACCATAATAATACATTTTATATACTTATCAAAAAAAAAAAAAAATAGTTATAAGATTAAACTTACAACTATTTTTTATAATTAATTTTTATTTTTCTTTAATACCGCTAATACAATCATACCTACTAATGATCCAATAACTAAAGCACAAAAGTAACCTAATGGATTAGTTATAACTGGAAGAACAAATATACCTCCATGAGGTGCTCTTAAAGCACAACCAAAGAACATTGACAAAGCTCCTGCTGTTGCAGAACCAAGCACACAAGATGGTATCACTCTTAATGGATCCGCTGCTGCAAAAGGTATAGCTCCCTCTGTTATAAATGATAATCCCATAATATAGTTTGTTACTGCTGATTGCCTTTCTTTAGCTGTAAACTTCTTTTTAAAGAATGTAGTACATAAAGCAATGGCAAGAGGAGGTACCATACCACCAATCATTACTGCTGCCATAATTTCAAATTGTCCACTAGCTAATGATGCTGTCCCAAATACATATGCAGCTTTATTTAAAGGGCCACCCATATCAAATGCCATCATTCCACCTAAAACTGCACCAAGTAATATCTTACTACTCTCACCCATATTATTCAAAACATTAGTAATTCCATTGTTCACAGCTGCCACTGGTGGATTGATTATAAACATTATTATTGCACCGATCAATAAAATTCCAAAGAAAGGATACAATAAAACCGGTTTTAAACCTTCTAAGCTATTTGGTAACTTTTCAAACAACTTCTTCAATCCAACTATTAAATACCCTGCTATAAAACCTGCTATTAAGGCCCCTAAGAAACCCGAACCACCTTTATTAGCAAGCATACCCCCAACAAATCCTACTGCTAGAGCTGGTCTATCACCTATACTCATAGCTATATATCCAGCTAATATAGGTAACATGAAATCAAACGCTGTTCCACCAACTGTTTTTAAGAAGGCTGCGAATGGAGTATTCATACCAAAATTTGCTGGGTCAATGCTATAGTCATCAAATAAGAATGCTAAAGCTATTAAAATACCTCCGCCTATTACGAATGGTAACATATGAGATACCCCATTCATAAGGTGTTTGTAAATTTGATGCCCTATACTATCCTTTTCTCCTGATGATTCTTCTTCTGAAGTTTTTGCTCCATTATGGTGATAAATTGGTGCATCTCCTGCAGTAGCTCTATTTATCAACTCTTCTGCTTTGTGTATTCCGTTTGCAACTTTAGTTTGAATTACTTTTTTCCCTTCAAACCTTGCCATTTCTACTTTTTTATCAGCTGCAATTATAATACATTCTGCTTCATCTATTTCTTTTGCTGTTAATACATTTTTAGCTCCACCCGAACCATCAGTTTCTACCTTAATTGAAACACCCATTTCTTTAGCTTTTCCTTCTAAGCTTTCTGCTGCCATATAAGTATGAGCTATTCCTGTAGGACATGCTGTTACAGCTAAAACTTTATATCTATCTTTACTTTCAACTTTATCTTTATTTAACTTTTCGTTTTCAAAATCATCTATTAATTTTATAAACTGCTCTGCAGATTTTGCATTTAATAGTCCATTTCTAAAGTTTTCATTCATTAACATAGTTGATAATCTCGCTAAAACTTCTAAATGAAGATTATTTTCTCCATCTGGTGCTGCAATCATAAAAAACAACTTTGCTGGTTGCCCATCTAAAGAATCATAATCAACTCCATCATTAACTACCATTGCTGCTAATCCAGCATCCTTGACTGCACTTGTTTTAGCATGAGGTATAGCAATTCCATCTCCTATACCAGTTGTACTAAGTTCCTCTCTAGCTAAAACAGATTTCTTATATTCACCTTTATTATTTAAATTTCCTGATAAACTCATCAAATCAACTAATTTATCAATAGCTCCTTCTTTAGAAGTAACTTTAGGATTTATTGCTATAGATTTTTTATTTAATAAATCTGTAATTTTCATTTCAATCCTCCAAATTATAATATTTGATTCAACAATTCATAAACTTTTTCTTTTGTTGCTAATCCTTCTGAAAATGCACTTGCACTTCCAGTAGCAACACCCATTTTAAATGCTTCTTCTAGTCTATTATTCTTTAGATATCCAGCTATGAAGCCCCCTACCATCGAATCGCCAGCTCCAACTGAATTAATTAATTTTCCTTTAGGTACATCTGATTTAATTATTTCATCATTTTCTGTTACAAGTATAGCTCCATCACCTGCTCTAGAAATTAAAACATTTTTGGCTCCCATTTCTCTAAGCTTTTTGGCATAAGTTACTATATCTTCTTCATTTCCTATGGTAGCATTAAACAGCTCTGCTAATTCATGATGATTAGGCTTAATTAAAAATGGTTTGTATTTTAATACATTTAACAAAAGCTCACCCGTTGCATCAACAATAAACTTTATACCCTTATCAGATAATCTTTCCATTATTACTTCATATATATTTTTAGGAAGAGTTGCTGGAATACTACCTGCTAAAACTAAAATATCCTCCGCTTTTAATAATTCTAGTTTTTCATATAGTTCCTCTAGATCCTTATCTGAAATACTAGGACCTTGACCATTTATTTCTGACTCTTCATTAGATTTTAATTTAACATTTATCCTAGACATTCCATTACTAAGCTTTATAAAATCAGTTTTGCACCCAAAAGCTTTAACTTTATTCTCTATTTCCTCTCCTGTAAAACCTGCTATATATCCAAGAGCTACATTCTCTACATCTAAATTCTTTAACACTATAGAAACGTTTATCCCCTTACCTCCAGCGTAAACTTCTTCATAAAAAGTTCTATTTACTTCACCTAATTTAAAGTCATTAACTTTTACTATGTAATCTAATGCTGGATTAAAAGTTATAGTATAAATCATAGTTTTAAAACCTCCACTATTTCTGCTTTATTACAATAACTAGCATTCTCTAATATTGTTGTTATTATTACTGCTTCATCTATTTCTCCAAAAGTTATACAACTAATCTCATTAAATTTGGTTTTATCCGCCAAAATATATGGGCTTCTGGTTCTTTTTAATGCCTCTTCTTTAACTAATGCTTCTTTTATATCTGGAGTAGTATATCCTCTATAGTCAGATATACCATTTGTTCCGAAGAAGCCCTTTGTAAAATTATATTTTTTTAAGCTATTTACTGCTTCTACTCCAACTATTGCTTCAGTTGCAGCTTTTATCTCTCCTCCAAGTATATAAGTTTTAAATCCATTACTTATTAATTTATTTGCTTGATTTATTCCATTAGTAACATATATTGCTTCTTTCTCTTGTAAAAAATCAATCATTAAATTTGTTGTTGTACCTGAATCTATATATACAAAATCGTCTTTTTTAATAAGAGTTGCTGCATATTTTGCAATAATAGCTTTATCATCAATATTTAGCGTTTCCCTTATAGATACTAAATCATCTTTAGTATGAAACTCTCTTTCTAATGTAGTTGCCCCACCATGAACCTTTTTCAATTTTCCGACTTCATCTAGAAAATTTAAATCTCTCCTTATTGTAGATTCCGAAGTGTCTAGCATCTTTACAAGTTCATTTACATATACTACAGATTTTTTTCTAATCTCTTCTAATATAATCTTATGTCTTTCTTCAGTTAACACCAACATCACTCCCAACTAAATAATACAACTTTTCAAAATCAATTTCAACCACTTTCGTTCATTTTCATTCATTTTCATTCATTTTCATTTATATAAATATATTTATAACCACTTACTTCATAATTATCTATATTTTATGCTATTTAAAAAGAAAAACCTTAAGGATTTTATTCCCTAAGGTTTATTTTCGTGTAATTAATAGCAAAATATACTTTATCTTTTTAATTCAATAATATTTTCGATTAACCCCTTACATCTTCCACAAGTAGTTCCTGCTTTAGTTACTTCCCCAACTTTTTCAACTGTGTCTGCACCATTATTAACCGCATTTACTACGTCTTCTAATGATACATTATTACAACCACATACAGAACCTAAAATTGATTGAATTTGGCTTGTACAACCGCCACAACAAGTTGCAGCTCCAGTTTGATCCATTATTTCATCTAAAGTTCTCGCACCACTTTTCATTGCTTTTCTTATATCTAAATAACTTACATTTCTACATCTGCAAATCTTTCTATCTCCAGCCATAAGATCCTCCAAAAATTAAATTTATATCCTTAATATTATATATCGACAATATCTATTATTCAATATATTTTATTAATTAATTTTTTTTATTCCCATCGTCTTGTTTAGGTATTAATTTATTGCAATAAGAGCATTTTAATGTTAGAATTTACGTGATAAATATTATTTATTGAGAATTCCTTCCAATAAAAGTTAATGTTTATAAATGTTAGAAAAAGGGGTGCATTATATGAAGCAAGAATGGATCAATTTTAAAGAAGGTCAATGGACTAAATCTGTTGATGTAAGAAACTTTATACAATTAAACTATACTCCATACAATGGGGATGATAGCTTTTTAGTTGGTGCTACAGATGCTACAAAAAAGTTATGGGATGAGGTTAGTGAATTATTTACAAAAGAAAGAGAAAATGGTGGGGTTTTAGATGTTGATACTGAAACTATTTCTGGTATTAACGAATATAAGGCTGGATATATAGATAAAGCTTTTGAAAAAATAGTTGGTGTTCAAACTGATGCTCCATTAAAAAGAGCTGTAATGCCTTTTGGTGGTATTAGAATGGCTGAAAATGCTGCAAAATCTTATGGCTACGAAGTAAGCCCAAGAATTTCAGAAATATTTAGTAAATATAGAAAAACTCACAATCAAGGTGTTTTCGATGCTTATACTGACGAAATGAGATTAGCAAGAAAATCTGGTGTTATCACAGGTCTTCCTGATGCTTATGGTAGAGGAAGAATAATTGGTGACTATAGAAGAGTTGCTCTATATGGAGTAGACAGATTAATAGAAGATAAAATTGCTCAAAAAAAGAGCTTAGAAGTTAGATGTATAGATGAAGATATTATTAGATTAAGAGAAGAGCTTTCTGATCAAATAGTTGCTTTAAAAGAATTAAAAGGATTAGCTGAAACTTATGGTCTTGATATATCTGGACCAGCTAAAAATGCTAAAGAAGCTATTCAATGGTTATACTTTGGATTCTTAGGTGCAATAAAGGACCAAAATGGTGCTGCTATGTCACTTGGAAGAACTTCAACTTTCTTAGATATATATATTGAAAGAGATTTAAAATCAGGATTAATTACTGAAGAAGAAGCTCAAGAATTAGTTGACCATTTCGTTATGAAATTAAGACTTGTTAAATTCTTAAGAACTCCAGAATATAATGATTTATTCTCAGGAGATCCAACTTGGGTTACTGAGTCAATTGGTGGTATGGGATTAGATGGAAGAACATTAGTTACTAAGAACTCTTTCAGAATTCTTAATACATTATATACTTTAGGACCATCACCAGAACCTAATTTAACAGTACTTTGGTCAACAAGATTACCTCAAGGATTTAAAGATTTCTGTTCAAAGGTTTCTATAGATACAAGTTCAGTTCAATATGAAAACGATGATTTAATGGCTCCTTATTGGGGAGATGATTATGCAATTGCTTGCTGTGTATCTGCTATGAAAGTTGGTAAGCAAATGCAATTCTTCGGTGCTAGAGTTAACTTAGCAAAAACTTTACTTTATGCTATAAACGGCGGAAGAGATGAAAAGTATGGAATGCAAGTTGGTCCAAAACTAGCTCCAATAACTAGTGAGTATTTAAATTACGAAGAAGTAATGGATAAATTTGAAATAATGACGGATTGGTTAGCTAACCTTTATGTTAATACTTTAAATGTTATTCATTACATGCATGATAAGTATTCTTATGAAAAGTTACAAATGGCTTTACATGATAGAGACGTATTTAGAACAATGGCTTGTGGTATTGCTGGATTATCAGTTTGTGCTGACTCACTTTCAGCTATTAAATATGCTAAAGTTAAACCAATAAGAAATGATGAAGGTATCGCTGTAGATTTCGAAATCGAAGGTGATTTCCCTAAATACGGAAATGATGATGATAGAGTTGATGATATAGCTGTATATCTTGTTGAAAATATGATGAATAAAATAAGACAAAACAAGACTTACAGAAATGCTTACCATACTCAATCAGTATTAACAATAACTTCAAATGTTGTTTATGGTAAGAAGACTGGTACTACTCCTGATGGAAGAAAGGCTGGAGAACCATTTGCTCCAGGAGCTAACCCAATGCACGGAAGAGATAACAGCGGTTCATTATCATCATTAAACTCAGTTGCTAAATTACCATACGAGCATTCACAAGATGGTATATCAAATACTTTCTCAATAATTCCAGATGCTTTAGGAAAGAATCCGGAAGATAGAATTAGAAACTTAAGCTCATTAATGGATGGATATTTTGGTCAAAATGCTCATCACTTAAACGTAAATGTATTTGATAGAGCAACTCTATTAGATGCTATGGATCATCCAGAATTATATCCTCAATTAACTATAAGAGTTTCAGGCTACGCTGTAAACTTCATTAAGTTAACAAGAGAACAACAATTAGATGTTATAAATAGAACATTCCATAAATCAATGTAATTTATTTGGGACTTAGTATTACTAAGTCCCTTTTTACTTAACATACTCAAAACTAGCTTTTTGACTCTCTAAGTTAAAAAGTAAATTATCTTTCTTATAAAATTTAAACCTTGCTTTACAAGATATATTTTCATAAATTGTTCTTATCATTTCTCCACCATCAGGAGCTAGTAGTTTTTGAGGGTAATTCTCATTTATTTCTACTTCCAATTTATATTTTCCCCTTTTTATAATCAAACCATTTTCATTATAATGTAATATTTTAACTCCATTATAAGTTGCTAATCTGTATTCTTTTTCCTTATATAAAATTGATGCAATACATCCTTTAAATTCAAATCCTAAAAATGGAATATCTGCAATAGAAACCATGATGTTTGCCTTTGTATTTTTAAAACTATTACATTGAATCCATAAATATGATTTAGGAAATGATTTTCCTGAGTCCTTCTCAATATACCCTATTCCGTCTTTTATTATTATTTCTTCGTTATTTATATTCAATTTTCCATTAACTATATGATGTAAACTTATTACTCCATGACTACATTCCATTAATGGAAAGAAAGCAAATGGACCCATTATATCATTTTTAATCGTAGTAATATTATCATAGCTTAACTTACCTTTTATTTTTATCCCACTACTAACTATATTTAATATCAATCCTTTTTTAGAAAATATATTATCTCTTATTTTAATAGTTAATTTATCATAGCTTATTGAAAAATCTTTATAATCGTACTTTATATTATAAGAGTTGTCATTAGTTATCACTTGAATAAATGCATACTTTAGCCCACTTTTATCAATATTTATACCTGGAATAAAAGCTATGCTATTATCACCAAATTGCTGCTTAAAATACCACCCCTCAAAAAATCCTTTCTTATTACTATATGAATTTTTATTCTTCATACTTCAATTCCTTTATGGAAGGTGAATCTAATAAATTCCCTTTATAATCAAATCTTGATCCATGGCAAGGACAATCCCAAGACAAATCATCCGCATTCCATTTTAACTCGCAGCCTAAGTGCGGGCACTTTGTTGAAACTGTATAAACTTCTCCTGATTCATCTTTATATACTCCAACTTTTTCTCCATTATAGATAACTATCTCACCTTCACCATTATTTACATGTTCTATTGTTTGCATTGGTATATGTATTTTCTGCGCTATAAAATTATATGTTGTTTCAAATCCATCCTTCACTAGATTTTTTATTGATGCACTCATATCAAATCTACTTGGAGAAAATATATCGTAAAAGTCATGATCCACACCAACTATCATATCACTAATAATTATTGCTGAAACCATAGATGATGTCATTCCCCATTTATTAAATCCAGTAGCTACATAAACATTTGGCATTTCCTTAGAGTAAATCCCTATATAAGGAATTCCATCAGAAGTCATGCAGTCTTGAGCTGACCAGTTATATTTTTCTATTGAATTAGGATACAATTTATTAGCTAAATCTCTAAGCTTATCATAAGATCCACCTAATTCATTATCTCCAGTTCTCTTAGAGATTCCCCCCAAAATTAGTAGATCCTCATATCGTCTAAATGTATATCCTCCCTCATTTTCATCCACATACATTCCATGAATAATCTGAGCATCTTTAAGTGCGATTAGATGTTCTCTTTCTTGATGCATTCTCATAAAATAATATCCTGGTGTATTAATAATTGGGAAATGAGTTGCTACTACAATACTTTTAGCTTTTATATTTCCATGATTAGTTATAACAGTGTCCTCTTTTATGTCTAAAGCTTTAGTGTCTTCATATATAACTAATTCTTTAGCTATATAGTTTAAAAATTTTACAGGGTTAAATTGTGCTTGATTCTTGAATTTTACAGCCTTTGCTATTTTAAAGGGTAATTCAATTTCATCTACTAATTCTGCATCTATACCAATTTTTATTGCAGCTTCATATTCATTTTCTATTTTTTCAGGTTTATCTAAACTATAAACATATGCATCTTCTCTCTCAAAATCACAATCTATATTATTACTATCTATTATTTCTTGATATGTTTCTATAGCTAATTGATTGGCCTTAGCATATTTTTTAGCATTATCTTCACCAAATTCCTTAATAAGCTTATCATATATTATATTATGTTGTATTGTTATCTTAGCTGTGGTGTTCTTAGTATTTCCATTCAATATTTTCCCCCTATCTATAACAATAACATCTACCCCCCTTTCCTTTAGCATATATGCTGTTAATAATCCTGTTATACCAGCTCCAATAACAACTGCCTCTACTTCTATATCTCCCTTTAAATGATTTCTTTTCTTAATATCATAACTTTTACTCCAAACGGATTTCATAAAAATATCACCTCATATGTTATTATTCCATTAATTTTAGTAATTAAACAAATTAAAAATAAGGTGATTAATAAAATTGATAGTTAACAATCAATTTTTACTTTTTATAAAATTACCATCTATTTTCTCTTTTATATCTGGATATTTTTCTACTACTTCTATGAAATTTATCATTCTATCAAAAGTCTCTTTACTTAAAACATGCTCTATTTTTTCTGTTTCTTGTAATAAGTATTTGGACACCCCTAATATTTTTAAAAACTTTTCTATTGTATTATGTCTATTTAATAAATATTCACCATAACCACTGCCATTTTCAGTTAATTTTACATAACCATACTTCTCATAGCTGGCTAAATTTAATTCATCTAATTTTTTTACCATCTTTGTTATTGAGGCTGGCTTTACATTTAAAGCTTTTGATAAATCACCTACCCTTGTGAATCCTTTATTCTCTGATAATCTATATATCATCTCTATGTAGTCTTCCATTGAAGCTGTAATTAATCCCCCATCGTTCTTTAAATAGTTATTGAAAGTATAAAACTCTTCACTTCCCTTCATATCTAACCCTCCATATCGTACCTATCTTTATATTATATTTAACTAACTACTATAAGATTCTTATAAAAGCATATATTTTATATAAGTATTTATTCTAACCTAATGAATTTAACTATATATCCTTCTAGTTAAATACTAAATAAAAATTTCTATTTAATTTTTAAAACTCTTTTAAGCTAGTAAAATTACCGGTTTATAAAAGGGGTCGCGTTTCGCGACCCCCTTTATAAAAATAATAAATTAACTTGCCCAATATAATACTCTTACTTGAAATGACTAAATTAATTTTTACATTAAATATATTTTTAATACTACTTCATTTATATCTTAATAGCATACTTTCCCTGGATTCAATATATTCTTAGGATCAAATACTGATTTTATTCCCCTCATGATTGAGATATTTTCATCACTTAAAGAATCACTCAAATATTCTTTTTTTGCATATCCTATACCATGCTCTCCAGAAACTTGTCCTGATAATTCTTTAGCCTTATCATACATTCTTTTCATTACTTTATTAAGTTTTATTTGCCATTCATCTTCACTTAAATCATCTCTTAGTATATAAATGTGTAGGTTTCCATCTCCAGCATGTCCAAAACTCTTTATTCTTATTTCATACTCATCCTGAAGCTTATGAGTAAACTTTACAAAACCAGCAACCTTATTTCTTGGAACTACTACATCTACTTCATCCATTTCAGTTGTCGATGACTTTATAGCTTCTAAAAAAGCTCCTCTTGCAGACCAAATAGCCTCTTGTCTTTCTTCTGTATCTGATATAAATACATCTATAGCTCCTTCACTTAAACATATATCTGCAACTTTTTCATAATTCTTCTCTATTTCCTCTTTTGAATTACCATCAAAAGTTAATAATAAATAAGCATCTGAACTATGATCTGGAAATTTCTTACCTAGATATTCTTCTGCTGCAAGTATTACTTCACCTTGCATAAACTCAATAGCTGTTGGTACTGCTTTTGATTTAATTATTTTAGGTACAGTTTCTATTGCAGTTTCTAATTCTTTAAATGGAACTAATAAGCTTATAGATTTTTTAGGTAAAGGTAATAATTTCAGAGTTGCTTTAGTTATTATTCCTAATGTTCCTTCTGATCCTATTATTAAATCCTTAATACTATAGCCTGAACTATTTTTAACAACTTTTCCTCCTAAGTTTATAATTTCTCCTTTTGGAGTAACAACCTCTAGACCTCTAACATAATCCCTTGTTACTCCATATTTTACCGCTCTCATTCCACCTGCATTAGTACTTATATTGCCTCCTATTGTAGCTGTCTTTTCACCTGGATCTGGTGGATAAAATAAATCATGCTCTTGAACGAACTTTCCTATTTCCATTAGTAAAACCCCAGGCTCTACTGTTAGCGTTAAATTTTCTTCATCTAATTCTAATATGTTATTCATCCCGCTTAAATCTATGATTATTCCGCCATTAAGAGGTACACACGCTCCTACTAGACCTGTTCCAGATCCCCTTGCTGTAACTGGTATATTGTTTTCATAAGCATACTTCATTATATTTGATACTTCTTCAGTAGTGGAAACCTTAACTACTATTTCTGGAAACTTTCTAACAAAACCTAATTCATCATGGCTATAATCTTCATTTATATTTTCCCCATAAAAGATTCTATCATTATCATTTATTAATGCTTTTATTTCCTCTATATTTTTTTCTAAAACTTTATTATATTGCATATTCTTCCCCTCCAATTCCCTTAATCATTTGAATTAATTTAGGGACTATTTCATATATATCTCCTACTATTCCATAATGTGCGACCTTAAATATTGGCGCTTTTTCATCATTGTTTATAGCAAATATATAGTCAGAATTATTCATACCTGCAGTAAATTGAACTGCTCCAGAGACTCCACATGTTATTATTAATTTAGCTCTAACAGTTCTTCCACTTAATCCAACTTGCTTACTAGCATCTTCCCATCCTGATTCAATTAATGGTCTTGTAACAGCAACTTCTCCACCAAGTAAATCTGCTAACTCTCTTATCATATTCATGTCTTTTTCTGACTTTACTCCTCTTCCAGCTACAATTAAAACATCAGCATCTGATATGCTATGCTCCTTCTTTTTAACTTCTACACTTTTTACATTAATATTTGAATACAACTTGTTTTTATTAACTTCACAAAGTATTAACTTTCCTGTAGATTCTTTATTTCTCTCTGGTGCAGACATAACCTTATATCTAACTGTTGCTAACTGTGGTCTTGAATTTGGAGTGATTATTTGAGCCATTATATTTCCGCCAAAAGCTGGTCTTATTTGTATTAAATCTGTGTTTTCCTTTATATCTAAAACTGTACAATCTGCTGTTAAACCTGTTCTATATCTTGCTGCTACTCTTGGTGCTAGTGACCTTCCAACAGTAGTTGCTCCAACTAATATAACAGATGGTTTAACTTCATCTATGAAACTTTCGAACATCGCTGTATATGGTTCTATTCTAAAATTATTTAAACTATCATTATCATATACATATACTTTATCTATTCCATAATGTAATAATTCTTCTGCTTTTTTAATTATGTTATGACCTATAAATATGCAATATACTTCTTGTTTTACTTTACTAGCTAACTCTCTAGCCTTTCCTATAAGTTCAAATGTAACAGGATGTATATCCCCATCAACATGATCTACATATACTGCTATTCCATTCCACTTGCTCTTGTCTATCAATACTTTTTCTTCTTCTATATATTCTACAGCACCTTTGGGTCCCTTCTTCACACACAACTTACACATCTTACAATTAGAATTAATATCTAATTTACCATTAATATTTTCTAAAGCTCCAAATGGACAAATTTTAATAATCTCATCTATATTTACTACTTTATCTTGATTTACAACTAACTTAGACATATATATTCCTCCTAAATAAACTTTAATTCTTTTAGCTTATTAAATATATTTTTGCTTATTTCATCTGAATTCCCATTCCATTTCTCATGACTAGAATTAGATTCAGGAGGAAATATTCTTTCAACTTGAGTTGGAGAACCATTCAAACCATATTTATTTTCATCTTTATCTTCAAAATCACTTAATGATATTACATTAATTTCTCTATTCTTTGATTCTATCTTTTTTCTATATGACGGTAATCTTGGCTCAAATATATCCTTTTCTACTGTTAATAAGCAAGGATATTTAACCTCAACAATTTCCACTGTATTAGGCATGTCCATCTCTACTGTTATATAATCATTTTCTACTTCTAATATCTTTCTAACATTAGCCACATGAGGGATCCCCAAATACTCAGCTATCTCTGGTCCAACTTGAGCTGTATCTCCATCTGTTGTTTGCTTACCACAAATAATCAAATCGAAATCTCCTGTTTTTCTTATCCCTTGCGATATTGTATATGATGTTGCTAGAACATCTGCACCTGCAAATTTTCTATCTGATATTAATACCCCATTATCAGCTCCCATTGAAAAAGCTTCTTTTATTACCTCCATAGCTTGAGGTGGCCCCATACTTATTACACTTATACTCCCACCCTTTTTCTCTTTAATATTAAAGGCAGTTTCTAATGCATAAAGATCGTATGGATTCATCTTTGTATCTATTCCATCCCTTTTTAAGACTCCTGTTTTTTCATCAACTTCAACTTTTGATGTTCCTGGTACCTGTTTGATACAAACTATAGTGTTCATATATTCATCTCCCCTGATTTATTATGTTCTAAATTCTTCATATAAATTAAGAAAACATCTATTTTCTTAATTCAATATACACATTTTTGTATATTGAATTATAAATACTATTTATTTTACTTTTAGTAAATAATACTTATATTTTATATAATATTCCCCAAACAAATTGTAAACCTTTTTTATTCTTTGTTCCTTGTTTTCTATATTTTAATTCTTCTATATAGTAAGTACTTATAAATTAAATAAACTAAAGTATTTAAAATGTAAAAAAGTGATCTACTCACTATGAATAAATCACTTACAAATAATATATATATAACTATCGTTGAAAAATAGCTTATAAGTTCTTAAACCATTTCTTCATATCGTTTTAATGCCCTTACAAAATTTCCTTCTATTAACTCTTTTAGTTTCTCAATTAACACCTTAGGATCTTCCTTCATTCCATCTTTCATCCATTGTATTACCAACCCTTCAAATGCATGTGTATAAAAATCTGCCATGAATTTCTTATCTTTTGATTTTACGCTCATATCACTAGATACTTCATTAATAACCCCCATAAGTAAATCGTTTATTACTGAAAAAAGATACATATCTAAGTGAGTTCTACTTAATGAATTTAATGTGTTATAGCAAAATTCCTTATTATCTTCTATATATAAAAATATTTTATAAAACCCATCGATCCATGTACTATAACTTTTATACTCTTCTATACTTTCAATAGCTTCAGTTTTATATATCCACTCTACAAGTTCATATATATCATGAAAATGATAATAGAAGGTTTGTCTATTTACATTGCAATCTTTAACTATATCCTTTACTGATATCTTATGTAATGGATTTACTTTCATTAATTTTTTTAAAGACTTTGCCAGTGATTTTTTAGTTTGTAAAGAACTCGACACTTTTTTATTTCCCCCTAAATGCATCTTTATTTGTATTAAAAAAGCTTCGATATAATTCGAAGCCTTTTAACATGATATACCATAAATTATAGCATCACTTATATACCACATCAACTTTATTATAAAAGTGACTATTTAACGTTCTACCATTGTCCCTCCATTTACATGAATAACTTGTCCGGTTACATAACTTGAATCATCAGATGCCAAATATACATAAGCTGGTGCTAATTCATAAGGCTGGCCAGCTCTTTTCATAGGGGTGTCCAATCCAAAAGTAGATACTTCTTCTGCTGAAAAACTAGATACTATTAATGGAGTCCAAATTGGTCCCGGCGCTACCCCATTAACTCTTATACCTTTGTCTACTAGAGATTGAGATAATGAACGAGTAAATGTTGTTATTGCTCCTTTAGTGGATGAATAATCTATAAGTTCTTTATGTCCTTGATATGCTGTAACTGATGTAGTATTTATAATAGAGCTTCCCTTTTTTAAATAAGGTAATGCTGCTTTAGTTAAATAAAACATAGAAAAAATATTGACTCTGAAAGTTAACTCTAACTGCTCAGCTGTTATATCCTCTATACTCTTTTGAGGAAATTGAACTCCAGCATTATTTACTAATATATCTATCTTACTAAATCTTTCAATTGTTCTTTCCACAACTTCCTTGCAAAAGTCTTCTTCACTAATATCCCCTTCTAAATTTAAGCATTCACCACCATATTTTTCTATATATCTTTTAGTTTCATCTGCATCTTCCTCTTCATACAAATATACTATTGCTACTTTTGCTCCTTCTTTTGCAAATGCAACTGCAGTAGCCCTTCCAATTCCGCTATCCCCACCTGTTATTATCGCAACCTTATCCTTTAATTTTCCACTACCTATATAATTAGGATCATCAAATATAGGTCTTGGATTCATTATTGATTCTATTCCTGGTTGAACATCTTGATGTTGTGGTGGAAAACTTTTAATCTCACTATCACTTCGTATTTTGCCTCTATAAAATGAATTCATGTAATCCTCCTGATCTATTTATCACAGTATTTATACTAAGATATCCTTAAAATATTGTTACATTCATAAAGCTTTCATTATTATTATATGTTACTTATATCTTGAATTTGTTTATTAAATTATTTAATAATTTATAGTAAACTTTTATTATTTCCGCTTTACTAGTAATCTTTTATAATAAAAAAAGGGGCTGTTGCAAAATGATTTTTAATCATTTTGTAGCAACCTCTTTTTTTGCATTTTAAAATTGATATTTTAGGGGTTATAATAAAAACATACTATGAAATATCTGGTTAAATATTTA
>NZ_JANKAF010000023.1:0-36953 GCF_024622765.1 Clostridium mucosae
TTTAAAACAATAACTTCAGATAATGGATCTGAAATTTCAAACCTTAGTAATATAGAAAATGATTGTTCTACTAAGGTATATTTTACGCACCCTTATTCATCTTTTGAAAAAGGGTGCAATGAGAGGCATAATGGACTAATAAGAAGATTTATACCAAAAGGAAAAGCTATATTCCAATATACTATTGATGAGATATCTCGTATTGAAGATTGGATTAATACTATTCCTAGAAGAAAGTTAAATTATAAGACACTAGAAGCTCTCTTTGATCAATATCTAGATGCTATTTATTCAATTTAACAAAAATAGTTCAATTTGATATTGCAATTTAGAAGTGATAAACAATTTAAATAGGTATCTAACTGTAAAAAAACAAAATTAATAGAAATATTTACATAAAAATTAGTATATAAAAATTTGTAAAATTAAAAAAGAGCTGTATTAGATTGAATTTATTAATTCAATCTAATACAGCTCTTTAATTATTTATTGACAATCTTTACATAATCCGTAAAAAAATATTTTGTTTGATAGAACTTTATATTCTGAGCACTCCTCAGCAGTACGATTAAGAGTCGTAAATGATATATTTTCTAAGTCAGTTACCTTACTACAGTTGATACATTGAATATGAGCATGTTCATGTGAATTAGCATCATATCTAAAATTGCCTTCTCCAACATTAATTTCTTGAACTAATTTAACTTCTACTAAAGTCTTTAATGCTTTATAAACTGTAGCTAAACTCATAGTAGGATACTCAGGTTGAAGTGCTTTATATATAATTTCTGCAGAAGGATGTTCATCTGTACTCATTAAATATTTATAAACCGCTAATCTTTGAGGAGTAAGTTTTAGTTTCTTTTCTCTGAAGATAGAAGTTATATTCTCCATAATACACCATCCTTTTTTATTATTAATTAAATTATATATTATAAAGAATTAAGTGTCAACAAATGTTTTTTAGTAATTAATGCTATTAAATAATTAATATTAATTGTTGAAATATTTTAATTATATAGTAAAATTTTCTTGTTACTATTGTATTCGTTAATATTATATGATAATATAATATTAACGTTGTTAATAAATTAACAAACTTATATAGTTTAAATTATTTAATCTTATAAAATAATAATATCATAAAAAGTAGCAATAATATATAATAAAGATGAATTTATATTTATGAGGAGGAAATAAAATGGCAAAATATAAAGTTGGAGACGAATTAATTGTAATAACTGACCCTTCAGAGGAAAAAGTAAAATTAAGAGAATTAACACAACTTACCACAGATGGTGATTATGCGCAGATATCATGGGGATTAAAGATAATTAAAGTGGAATATGAAAAGCCATATGTAACTTTAACATATAGAAATGTAGATGGAGAAATAAATAAGGTATTTGCTGAATGTAGGGATATAGAAAATTTTGATCAAGAAAAAGTTTTGGAAAAAGCACTACTTAAAGCATTTACTAATGAAATAATTAATATATCAGTAGTTAAAAATAGTAGTCATTGCAAAAGATAAGATAATTAATGGTTTAGATATAATATTATAGATATGGAATAGAGTGCAGAATATAGACACTAATTTCATATCTTTTTACTTTTCTGTTAAATTTACTTAATTTCTTTTAAATTACATGTTATTAGTATATAATAATTATAAATTAATAATAGAGGATGAGAAAATGGATATTTTTATAGCTAGGCAAGGGATATATAATAAAGAAGAAAAAGTAGTAGCTTATGAATTACTTTATAGAAATTCTTTAAAAAATAATTTCGAAGGCTATATCGAAGATGAAGAGGCTACATATAAAGTAATAGATAATATATCGTCTTTTGGGTTAGATATATTAACTGATAATAAACTAGCTTTTGTTAATTTTTCAGAAAAGTTAATAAAGAAGAATATTGCAACATTACTACCAAAAGAAAGAGTAGTAATAGAAATACTTGAAAGTGTTAATCCATCGGAAGATGTAATTAATCAATTATCTTATTTAAAAGAATTAGGATACTGCATAGCATTAGATGATGTGGTAGATATAAATGATATTATAAATTTTATTGGGGTTATAGACATAGCAAAAGTTGATTTTCTTCTTTCATCTAAAGAATCAAGAGAAAAAATTGCTCAAATTTGTAAAAGGTTTAGTATTAAAATGCTAGCTGAAAAAATAGAGACATTAGAAGATTTGGAAGAAGCAAAAAGCCTTGAATATGATTATTTTCAAGGATTTTATTATAGTAAGCCAGCTATATTTTTAGGAAAAGATATGGCAATAAAGAACACTAGTATTTTTACACTTTTGATAGAATTAATAAGAGAAGATTATGATATAGATAAAGTTGAGTACACAATGAAAACAGATATTGCTTTAACATATAAATTCTTAAGATTTATAAATTCATCTTATTTTAGCTTTCTTCAAGAAGTTAAATCTATAAAGCAGGCTATAATGTTAATTGGAAGAGAAGAACTTAGAAAGTGGTTATCAATATTGTCGGTTGTGGAAATTTCGTCTGGTAAAAGTGATGAGTATGCTAAGAATATAGTAATAAGGGCTAAATTCTGTGAGGGAATATCTAAGATAATACACTATAATGATTTATCATCAGCCTTTATGGTTGGGTTGTTTTCAAACTTGCATTTAATGATGGAGAAAGATATCAATTATGTTGTTGAAAACTTACCTGTTAATATAGAAATAAAGAAGGCTTTAATCGGAGAAAAAAATATTCTAAGAGATATTTTAGAGTTAGCCTTAGCATACGAAGTACTAGATAATAAAAAAATAGAAGAGCAATGTACTAATTTAAAAATTGATGATGGAGTTTTAGTTGATATATATTGTAGCTCTATTGAGTGGTGTAAAAATATAGGGAATTAAGTCGATATTTATTTTTCAAAAAGGGATATAAAATACTTTATTTTAGCAAAAAGATATAATATAATATAAGAAAATTGTGATTTCGTTTTCACACTTTAGGTATTGGGGGGAGAGGTATGAGTAATTGTCCGTTTTGGTCAACCAATAAAGAAAAGGTAAGTTGTTATAATACATGTCCTATGTATTATAAAAGCGATGAAGCTGATACGTGTCCATTTAAGGAGGTTTTGTCTTCAAATAATAAAGTGGAGTTTGTTGGTAGCGTGGATGAAGACTTATTTTATTCACAAGATAGATATTTAAACTATAATATTGATGATAAAGTTATTAATTATTAAAATAAATAAAAAAGAGTGATTAAATCACTCTTTTTTATTTTATGCACTTATGAAGTAAATCTTGCTTTAGTGTCCATAGATCTTGGGATAAATCTACATAATAATTATGAGGATTTTCAAATCTTAATATTTCTGGCCACATTTTTAAGCTTTCATTCTTTGAAAATTCTTTTATTTCTAAAACTGATGGGCTTTCATATACTTGCTCGCCTTTATCAAATATTTGCACCATTAAATCTTTAACATAGAAATTAGTAACAGTTTTTCTTTTCCATGTTTCAATAGGATGGAATATTTCAAGTGGTTTTGATTCATCAATAACTTCATGATTTAAAGCTATTACGTCAGCTATTGCATTATGAGTTTCATTATCATAAATTCTGTATATCTTTTTAAATCCAGGGTTAGTAATTTTCTCAGTGTTTTCGCTTATCTTTATTTTAGGGATAATCTGATTATTATTTTCTACAGCCACAAGTTTGTATACGCCACCAAAAACAGGCTCTGACTTAGCAGTAATTAATCTTTCTCCAACACCAAATGAATCTATGCAAGCCCCTTGATCTAATACATCTCTTATTATGTGTTCATCTAAGGAATTAGATACTATTATATTACAATCGGAGTATCCAGCAGCATCTAAAGCCTTTCTGCATTTTTTAGTTAAATAAGTTATATCACCTGAGTCTATTCTGATTCCCTTAGGTCTTTTACCCATAGGTTTTAATATTTCATCGAAAACTTTTATTGCATTTGGTAAACCAGATTTTAATACGTTATAAGTATCAATTAGAAGTGAGCAATTATCTGGATATACTTCAGCCCAAGCTTTAAAAGCTGCATACTCTGTATCAAATAATTGAACCCAACTATGGGCCATTGTTCCAACAGTTGGAACATCAAAGTATTTATCAGCTATAGTACAAGCTGTTGAGTCACAACCTCCAATTATTGATGCTCTAGCACCATAAATTGCTCCATCATAGCCTTGTGCTCTACGAGAACCAAATTCCATAACTGTTCTTCCAGCAGCAGCTCTACAAATTCTATTAGCTTTAGTAGCTATAAGTGTTTGATGGTTTATAGTAAGTAATATCATTGTTTCTATAAATTGAGCTTGAACAACAGGTCCTCTAACTATTACTAATGGTTGATTTGGAAAAACAAAGTTTCCCTCTGGAATAGCCCAGACATCACATTCAAATTTAAAATTTTTCAAGTAATTTAAAAATTCTTCAGAAAAAATATTTTTGCTTCTTAGATATTCTATATCAGATTGAGTAAATTTTAAGTTGTTTAGATATTGTATAAGTTGATCTACACCAGCCATTATACAGTATCCACCACCATCTGGAACTCTTCTAAAATACATATCAAAATATGCAATTTTATTTTCAATTTCTTTATTGAAATATCCATTTGCCATTGTTAGTTCATAAAAGTCTACTAACATAGTAAGGTTACGTTCATTAGTAACATCAAATCTAATTAAATTTTCCATGTTTTTCTCCTCTTATAAATTATATATGTTTCAATTATAATATACATAATCAAAGTTAGTATTATATTAAATATTGGATATGATTAGTTTTAGAAAAAAGAGAAATTAAAAGCATATATTATCTATTTTTTTATAAGTTACTGAAATACTAACTTTATTTATTATCAAATACTTAGATATTTTAGTTGGATATTAAGTATTAATTGTAACTTATATACGTTTAAATATAGTAAATGAATTTATCTATAGGATAAATTACAATATATAAATATATTGTACATCTATACATAAATTATTACAATATAGTTATTTATAGCATAAAAAAGTCAATAATATAATATAAAAAAGGAGCAAATATGAAAATTTATTTAGATGAATATCAAAAAGAAGCTGTTTATATAAAAGAAAAAAATGTACTAGTTGTTGCAGCACCTGGATCAGGAAAAACTACAGTTATTATAAATAGAGTTAATTATTTAGTAAATGAGTTAAAAGTGAGATTAGGTAATATTATAATAATAACTTTTACTAGAGCTGCAGCTGATAATATGAGAAGTAGATATAAAAATGTATTTAATAAAGAAATTGCCCCTTTTTTTGGTACATTTCATGGATTGTTTTATAAAATTCTTTTAAAAGAGGGATTTAACATATCAATAATAGATGGGGGAATTTCTCATAGGTTAATAAAGTCTGTTTTATCAAAGTATTCAGATGAAGTAAGCGAAGATAAAATAAAGGAGGCATTAAATAATATCTCATTTTTTAAAACTTCCTTAAAAGCTATAGAAGAATTTAAACCTACTATGGCAAAAGATATTTTTATTGAATGTTTACAGAAATATGAGGAGTATAAAACTAAAAATGGACTTTGGGATTTTGATGATCTATCAATTAAAGTAATAAATTTATTAAGAGATAATCCTAATACCTTAAATAAATATAGAGAAATGTTTAAATATATTTTAGTTGATGAGTTTCAAGATTGTGATGAATTACAAATTCAATTCTTAAAGTTGATAAATCATGAAAATTCACTTTTTGCAGTTGGAGATGAGGATCAATGTATCTATAGCTTTAGGGGATCAAAACCAGAATACATGGTAAGATTTGATGAAATATTTCCAAAGGCTAAAAAGATATACCTTTCTATAAATTATAGAAGTAATGAAAATATAGTAGAAGCATCAAAGGAAGTAATAAAAAATAATAAGAGTAGAAATGATAAAGTTATAAATTCTTATAAGGACTCTGTTGGCATAATAAAATTTACAACTCCTTATGATGAGAGGATTCAAGGTGAAGAAATAGCAGGCATAATTGAAAAATCTATTGATAATCTAAGTGATAATGCAGTTTTATATAGAACAAACATGGAAGCAAGGAGTATGATAGATACATTTACTCGTAGGAGAATACCATTTGTGTTATTAGATAAAGGATATAATTTTTTTGAGCATTTTATATGTAAGGATATACTTTCATATTTAAAGCTTTCAATAAACATAAAAGATAAAGAAAGCTTTCTATCAATAATAAATAAGCCTTTTAGATATGTGAGTAAATCAAATTTAGAATATATAAGAAATTCATTTGAGGATAAATCTCCGTTTGACATATTAATAGATAAGAAAGATACACCGCCATATCAAGCAAAAAAGTTAGATGAATTGCGAAGGGATATATTATATTTAAATAAACTTTCTTTATCAGGTGCAATACAATATATAGTTTCAGGACTAAATTATATAGATTACCTAAAAGAGTATGGAGAAAGGTACAATCAAAGTATAGATGAACTTGAGGATATAATAGAAGAATTTAAGAGTGCAGCAGATGGGTTAAAAACTATAATAGAGTTACTAGGTCATGTTGAAAGAGTTAAAGAAAAAATAGAAGAGAGTAAAGCTGTACAAGAAGGCGTAATTTTAAGCACCATTCATGGTGTTAAGGGAATGGAGTTTAAAAATGTTTTTATAATAAATGCTACAGAAGAAACGATTCCGCATAAATCATCAATGGATGAAAATATAGAAGAAGAAAGAAGATTGTTTTACGTTGGAATAACTAGAGCAATAAATAATTTATATATCTTTTCTCCTAAAACACAAAGAGGAAGGTTTAAAGATGTATCTAGATTTGCACAAGAAGGTGGATTTAAAGATATAAATTTAAATGAGGATTACGGAATAAAAGTTAATGATATGATTCATCACAGAGCTTATGGGGATGGAAAAGTAGTATCAATAGATAAAGATGTAATTAAAATTGATTTTGGTGATAACCTTAGTAAAAGCTTCTCTCTCAAGGTACTAATTGAAAATAATCTTGTTATAATAGTGAACTAATTGTTCACTATTACTTTTTTAGGATGTATAATCTTATTATGGTAATATAAGGGGGATTTGTAATTGGTTTATATTTTAGTAGGAATATTAATATTTGCTGTACTATATTTTATTATAACATTTGCAGTAGAAAGTGGAGTTTATTATGCCTTAATAAAGTTTGAGAAGATTAGAAAGAATGAAGAGATAAAAGACAAAGATAAAGATAAAGATAATGAAGAAAATGAGTTAATATATTAAATATGGGGTGTTAGCAAATGAATGATGTAAATTTAAAGAATATTAAATTTGCACTAGATGTAGGAACAAGATCTATTATTGGAAGTATAGGAATAGTAGAAAATGATAAGGTAAAAATAATATGTGAAAAATATCTAGAACATGAAGAAAGAGCTATGATAGATGGTCAAATTCATGATATAGAATTAGTAGCAAGATCAGTAAAGAAGATAGTAGATGATATAGAGTCAGAGCTTGGAATAAAGTTAGATAATGTATCTATTGCTGCAGCTGGTAGATTTTTAAAGACTATAAATTCAGAAGGGAAAATGGAGCTTAATTCCGAAGAAGAGATAACAAAGGAAGAGATAAGAAACTTGGAGATGATTGCTCTAAAGGAAGCTGAAAGTGAAATAAATAAAACTACAGATGGAAAATTATATTGTGTAGGTTATTCAGTAAAAAACTATTATTTAAATGGATTTGTTATATCTAATTTAGTAGGGCATAAAGGTGAAGGAGCATCAGTAGAAGTAATAGCTACATTTTTACCACGTTCTGTAGTTGACTCATTATATACAGTTATGAAAAAGGTTGGGCTAAGAGTAAGTAACTTAACTTTAGAACCTATTGCTGCTATAGAAGCTGTGGTACCTAAAAACTTAAGACTTTTAAATATAGCTCTAGTTGATATTGGAGCAGGAACGTCTGATATAGCTATAAGCTCCAAGGAAAGCATATCTTCATATGGAATGGTTCCACAGGCTGGTGATGAGGTAACAGAAGCCATAGTGCAGGAGTGCTTGGTTGATTTTAATACAGCTGAATACATAAAAAGAAATTTAGAGTTAAAAGAAGAGATAACATATACAGATATAATTGGAGTTGAAAATACAATTAAGTCCGAAAGTATAAAAAAGTCAATTAGACCAGTAGTAAGAAAAATTTCTGAGGGAATTGCTTCAAAGATAATTGAACTTAATGGAAATAAATCGCCAAGTGCATTGTTTTTAGTGGGGGGTGGAGCTCATACCCCTTGGATGATAGAAGAACTTAGTGAAAAATTAAATATTCCAGTTCAAAGAATAGCGATAAAAGATAGAAAAGCTGTAGTTGAATGTATAAGTGATAATAACTTAGGATCAGCTGGAGTAACAGTACTTGGAATTGCTCTTGTGGCATTAAAGAATGGAGAAAAGGATTTTATAGATGTTATATTAAATGGAACTCCTGTAAGTATGTTTAATTCTCATAATCATACTATTATGGATGTTATTATACAAGCAGGCATAAATCCAAGTATGCTTATTGGGAAAAATGGCAAGAATTTAAGATATAAATTGAATGGTATAAAGCGAATAGCTTTTGGAGAAAAAGGAAAAAATCCTATAATTAAACTTAATGATAAACTAGAAAGCATAGATAAGCATGTTAATGATGGAGATATAATAGAAATATCATATGCAGTTCCAGGAAAAGATGCAAGACCTAAAATAATTGAACAAATAAAAGAGTTTAATAGTATAGGTATATATATAAATAATAAGTTAATTAATTTAGAACCAATCATTATTGTTAATAATGAAATTAGAAGCATAGATTATTATATACAAGAAAATGATGATATTAATATAATATTTCCTAAATCAATTAAAGATATAAAGGAATATATAATAAAAGAAGATGTTTCATTAGAAAAAAGCGGAGTAGAATTATTAGCAGATTATATAGTTAGTGAAGGCGATAACCTGATATATTATAGTAATTCAAATTTTTTAGACAAGCAAAAAGATGAAACAAATACAATTGAATATGAAGATAAAATTAAAGTAAAGGATTTAAAAGAAAACTTAGATATCAATAACGACATTCAAGTAACATTTAATGATGAGTTAATAACGCTTAGTGGACAAAAAGATTATATCTTTGTTGATATCTTTAATTATGTAGAGTTTAATCTAAAAGAAGCAAAGGGAATAATTACTTTGTTACTTAATGGAAATAAAGTGGGATATACAGAAAAGTTGAAAAGTGGGGATAATATTCAAGTTTTTTGGAGTTAATAAAGTTAAATTTCACATTGAAATAGGGGGCAAGAATATGAATTTTAAAGAGGAAGCAATAAGCATAAAGGATGAATTAATAAATATAAGAAGAACATTACATGAACACCCTGAAATAGGGATGGAAGAATATGAAACTTCAAAGTTTATAAAAAGTTTTTTAAAAAATGAAGGAATAGAATTTAAAGAAGTTTCTAAAACAGGAGTATGTGGAATAATAAGAGGAACTAAAAAAAATACCGAAGGTAGTGAAAAGACTATAGCCTTAAGAGGAGATATAGATGGGCTTCCAATTATAGATAAAAAAGTTTGCGATTATGCATCAAAGATTAAGGGAAGAATGCATGCATGTGGACATGATGCTCATACAACTATATTGCTTGGATCAGCTAAATTGTTAAATCAAAACAAACATTTATTTACTGGAAATGTAAAACTATTATTTGAGCCAGCCGAGGAAACTATAGGTGGAGCTAGATTTATGATAGAAGAGGGAGTTTTAGAGAATCCAAGAGTTGATTGTATATGTGGTCTTCATGTTGAAGAAACTTTAGAATGCGGAACTATAATGTTAAAGCCTGGCGTAGTTAATGCAGCATCTAACCCATTTACTATTACGATAAAAGGTTCTGGCGGACATGGAGCTTATCCACATACAACTGTAGATCCAGTTGTTATAGCAAGTCATGTTGTATTAGCCTTGCAAACTATAGTAAGCAGAGAAATAAATACATCAAATCCAGCAGTTATAACGGTAGGAAGTATTCATGGTGGAACAGCTCAAAATATAATACCAGATGAAGTAAAGATAAGTGGTATTATCAGAACTATGAGTAAGGAAGACAGATTATTTGCTAAAGAACGATTAATTGAAATTGTTGATGGAATATGCAAATCTTCAAGAGCAACAGCAGAGATAGATATAGAAGAATCTTATCCTAATTTATATAATGATGATTTTATGGTTGATTTATTTAAGATAGGTGCTGAAAAAGTTATAGGAAAAGAAAATATATTACTTCAAAAAAATTCCAAGATGGGTGTTGAAAGCTTTGCATATTTTGCAAATGAAAGACCTGCTGTTTTTTACTTTTTAGGTTCAGGAAATAAAAGTAAAAATATAATTTATCCTGCTCATAGTAGTTTGTTTGATATAGATGAAGATTGTCTGCCATTAGGCGTAGCAATGCAGTGTCAAATGGTGTTAGAGTATTTGACAAGAAGCTAATTTAATATTAATCTATAACAATGGGGAAAATATAGTTAGAATACTAAAAAACTAGGAGTGATTAGTTTGAGAATAGAAATAGGCACAAATGAAGCAGGTCAAAGATTAGACAAATTTTTAAGAAAATTATTAAAAGATGTTCCTTTAAGCAAAATATTTAAGGCTTTAAGAAAAGGTGATGTAAGAGTTAATGGAAAGAAACAAAAGGAAAATTACTCTTTACAAATAGATGATGTAGTAGAAATAAAATATATACAAAGTAATAAAGAAAAGCCAGAAGAAAAGTTTATTAAAGTTAATGCTAGAGGAATGAAGATCACTTATGAAGATTCTAATATACTAATAGTTGAAAAATGGCCTAATATTTTAGTGCACCCTGATGAAAAGGGAAAAGAGGCAAGTTTAACTGATTACGTATTATCATATTTAAATGAAAAAGGTGATTACTTACCTGAAAATGAATTAACATTTACTCCTGCACCATGTAATAGATTAGATAGAAATACTTCAGGAATAGTTATATTCGGGAAAAACTTTGAATCATTAAGAACAATGAATGAAATGATTAGAGAAGGTAAAGTTGAAAAGTATTATAATACATTAGTAAAAGGAAAAATTAAAGATGGATTATATAAAGGATATATCCATAAAAATGAAGAAGCTAATATATCAAGAATATATGATGAAAAAATAAATGATTCAAAAGAAATAGCAATGGAAGTTAAAGCTTTGAAAACAAATGGAGCGTATTCATTTTTAGAAATAGATTTAATAACAGGAAGAAGTCACCAAATTAGAGCACACCTATCACATTTAGGAACTCCTATAATTGGTGATAACAAATACGGAGATAGAAAATTAAATTCATTTTTTGCAAATAAGTTTGGACTTGATTGTCAGTTCTTATATGCATATAAATTAATTTTTAGAGATGCACCAGATAAATTAAGCTATTTAAACAATAAAACTATAATAGAAAGCTTACCACCAGTATTTAAGAAGATTAAAAATGATGTGTTTAAATTCACAATAAAATAAAAGGTGATTGGGTATGGAACAAAAATCAGCCGGACGTGGCTTTTTAATATTATCAATTGCAGGTATTGCTGGTAAATTATTATCAGCAATATATGTTCCTTTATTAACTGCTGTTCTAGGTGAAACGGGTTACGGAATATATACTGCTGGATATGATATATTCGTTTTTTTAATTGCAGTAACTAGCTTAGGTGCACAACCTGCAGTTACAAAGGTTGTTACAGAGCTTAGAGCAATGGGAAACCATAAAGATGCACTACGAGCTATGAAACTATCTATAAAGTATTTAGCTATTATAAGTATAGCAATTGCTGGGATTTTTATGGCTTTAGCATTTCCTCTTTCAAAAATAATTCATGCAGAACAGTCAGCTTTAACTTTTGTATTTTTGGCACCTGCAATAATTTTTGCTGCTATTTTAGCAGCTTATAGAGGATATATGCAAGCAGTTGAAGAGATGGAGGCTCTAGCTATATCTCAAATTATAGAGCAGTTAATAAATGTTATACTTAGTTTAGTTTTTGCAGGTATGCTAATTGCTATAACAAGTAGTAATGAATGGGGAAGCGCAGGGGGAACTGTTGGAACTTCCTTAGGTGCTATAATTGCAATAATATATATAATATATATATATGAAAAAAGAAATTATAAAGAAGAAGCTGAAAAAAACCATGATTCAAGTAGAAGAAGAGTATCAGATAAAAGGATAGTTAAAAAGTTATTTATGTATGCTCTTCCTATAACATTAGTTGCAGGTGTTCAAAATTTTGCAGGTGTTATAGATACTATGACTCTAGGAAGAGGCTTAAGTTCGGCAGGATTTAATCAAGAACAAATTAATGATTTAAGAGCAGTTTTATCATACTATAAAACTCTTGTGTATGTTCCTTTAGCTATAGTAACTGCACTTGGAACTTCAATATTTCCTAAGGTAATACAGGCTTTTGTACATAAGAATAAAAAAGACTTAAAGCAACAAACAAGCTATGCATTTAGGATAACATATATAATAATTATGCCAGCTACATTTGGATTAGCTATATTAAGTAAGGAAATATATAAATTCCTATTTAATAATACATCTACAGGATATACATTGCTTATGTATGGATCATCTTTACTTATATTTATGTCAATAACAACCATACAAAATGTTATTCTTCAAGGAATAAATAAATTATACTTAATAATAGTATCTGCAAGCGCAGGATTAATAGCAAAAATAGCTATAAATCTAATATTAATTCCAGTCCCAAGCATAAACATAATGGGAGCAGTAGTAGCAACATTTGTATCATTTATTATTCCAGCTGTAATAAATCATAGAAAAATAGAAAGATTTTTTAAGGTTAAAATACCTATAATAAGGCAAGCAATAGTACCAACAATATGTTCTATATTGATGACCATTGTAATATTCCTAGTAAAATTTCCGGTTATTAAAGTAGCAGATATGCTTGGAGGCGGAAGAGTTATTATTGCTGTAGCAACACTAGTTTTAATAGGTATAGGTGGAATAGTATATTTATATACAATGGTTTACTTTGGAGGAATAAGAAAGAAGGATTTAGATTTAATTTCGCCAAGGGTATTTAGATTCTTACCTAGAAGTCTTAGAAAAGAACTTATATAAAGAATTGATAATGGACAATTGAAAATGGATAATTGAGGTTAAATTCAGATGGTGCTGAATTTCTTGAATTGATTAGGCTAGATAAAAGAATGGGTTTTTGAAAGTATTATTTTAAGAGTTAAATCAAGAATTAAAGTGCTAGAATATAATTTATATTTAGTTGTAGATAAAAGAAAAGTCCTTCGTAGTTATGGAAACTACGAAGGACTTTTTGTAATTGATAATTAGTAATGGGCAGTGCATAATTGATAATAGTTAATTGAAGTTGAAATTCAGTAAAAATTGGACTTCTTAAATTGAAGTAAATAGATGTAATGATAGTGAATTATTTGAAAATAATATTTAAACTTGCTAATGAAGAAAGAATAATGTGAAACTAATAAATAAATATTTTTAATTACCATAAATTTATTTGGTTCTAAACGTATAATAAGTGAAGTATGCTTCAGAACAGATGGAGGAATTATGAGCGAGTTGGAATTTCAAAGATGCTTGAGAGAAATAAAGAACGGAAAAAAAGAATCTCTAAAAATAATTTACGATTACTATGGGCATGTTATTTACTCCTATGCCCTATCTATAATTAAAAGTGAAGATTTAGCAAAGGATATATGCCAAGATGTGTTTATAAAAATATGGAGTAACGGTAGTAAATATAAATATAGTAATAATCATAAAGCTTGGATAATGACCATAACAAGAAACACTTCTATTGATTATTTAAGGAAATATAAGAGGGAAGATATAGTAGATGAAATTAATGTAATTGATAATAAGGATATGATTGAAGATATTAATCAAAAACTTCAGATTAAAGAATCTTTAGCATTGTTAAATGAAGAAGAAAGAGAAGTTGTTATTTTGCATACAATATCTGACCTTACATTTAAAAATATTGGAGAGATTTTAAATAAGCCTATAGGGACAGTTACATGGAGATATCGTGAAGCTATTAAAAAACTTAGAAAAAGAATAAGTTTATAGGGAGAAGAGTTATGGATAATGATATAAAAGATTTATTAAGAGACTATTCTAAAAATAATATGCCTGATTTATGGGATGAGATAGAAAATATGATAAATCATAAAAAAAAGAAAAGAAATAAAAAAGCATTAATTATAGCAGCAAGTATAGGTATTATCTTTACTATAGGAATGACTTACAAAAATTTATGGGAGAAGAATAATACAGGTAATGGTATTATAAGTGAAAGTAATAATTCTAAACTTGACATTGCAAATAAAATTGATTTCTTAGAGGATTTAGATTTAGAAAAAGTTATAAAGGATAAAATAGTGTTAGGTTCAGCATTAGAAAACAGTTATGCAGATGATTCAAGATTTATAAATTATGAAACAGAGGCAGAGTCTATAGTTTACGGGAGAGTTATTAATGTAAATAGTTATGTTAAAGATGGTCATATGATTTATAGTGATATAACTATTAAAGTTATAAATGACTATAGAAATAATATTCAAGAGGGAGATAAGATTGTTCTTGGAGTTCATGGAGGTGAACTAAGTTATTATGATTTTATAGAGCAAGCTAACCCAGGATTAGTTGATAAACGAGGTTATAATAATATTGAAGATAAAACTAAAAAGTTTATTGAAACTTGGAAAGGGGTTCCTGTTTATAGGGTTGGAGAATATGTACTTGTTTATGCTAATTCTATTGCTAATGATGAGTATTATAAAAACAATACAGATGAAAATATAAGCTATGAATACTATCCATTAAAACAATTATATGTTGATCCAAATACTAGAGAAGTATTTGAATATATATATAATTATGAAAGTGATAATAAGCTTATTAAGCAATATGTAAAGTCCTTAGATTCTTTAGAGAATTAGAAAGTATGAGGTTGCTATGAAAAGAATATCCGTAATAATAATATTACTAATGATAATTTTAATAGTTGGATGTAATTTAGAAGAAAAGAAACAATTTATAAGTGATGACTATCAAATAACACAAGATGAAGAAATTAAAGTAAATATAGAAAGTGATATCGTATTATTTTACAATGAAGTAGTAACTTTCACTCCTGTAGTAGATGGAGATTCAAATAAAGAATTACAATATCATTGGATTCTTGAAGATACTTTTGAAGAAAAAGATATACATGGTTTTGTAAGTGATGAAGGTCCTATTTATGAGATCATTAATTCAGGAGAAGCGGTTAAATTTACACCATATGAGGATGTGAGCTATACAGAGGATGCTTATAGTGAAATAAAGGTAATTCTACAAATAGAAGAAAAAGAAACTAATAATATAATAGCAACAGATGAAGCAACTATTATAAATAGACAAGGAGAATATTTTGTTAAGACTTCAAAAGAAAAAGAACTTCAAGAAGAGATTTTAAAAACAGAAAAAGCAAAAGTATATGCAGAGATATTTAATATAGCATGGGAAGCCGATAAAGGATTAAATAGTGATATTAAATATGTAAATATAGATACAAGTACATTTAAAGATTTTACTGGAGAAGATAAAACACAATTATTTGACTATCTAGCTAAGAAATATAATGTAACTTTAATAGATAAGACTTTTCAAGAATTAGAAAGTGAAGGATATATAAAGAATTCAGCTTTTGTTGATGGTATAAGCTTTAAAATTGATGAATATATAAAAAATACAGAAAATGAAATTTCATTTGAAGGAACAAAGTGGGCTTCTGGTCTTGGTGCTATTGGATTTACAACTAAGGCGGAAAAAATAAATGGAGCATGGAAAATAAAAAAGTTTAGTATGACTTGGATTAGTTAATAAAAATAAAAAATATAAATATTTTAATCAATTAATATAAAATGAAAGTCCTTTGTAACTAAGAAATTACAGAGGGCTTTTTTTATAATGGACAATTCATAATTGATGATGGATAATTGAGGTTGAAATTCAGATGGAGCTTAATTTCTTAAATTGATTTGAATGAGTAAATAATAAAGTGAAATTTAGATTCGTATTAAAAATAATATATTCTAGAGTAATAATGTTTCTATAATAAAGATTTGTTAAAAAGTTTGAGAAAAGTTTATTTGTTGATAGATATACATATTTTGTTTACGAAATATTAAGTGTAAGAGAAATTTAAAAGGCAGGCCTGTATGGAAAGAAGGGGTAAATAATGAGGATTACAGAAGAGAACTTCATTATTCAGATGAAAATGAGAAATGAAAAATCTATAGATTACGTTTTGGATAACTATGGATGGATAATTAAGGCTATTGTAAAGAAACATTTATATAATTTAGAAAACTTTCAGGATGAATGTATAAATGATGTATTATTAGCTGTTTGGTATAACATTGAAAGTTTTGATGAGGATAGAGGTAAATTTAAAAATTGGCTTGCTGGTATAACGAAGTTTAAATGTCTAGATTATAAGAGAAAATATTTGAAGGAATTGTTATATGAGAATATTGATGATTTAAATATAAGTGTTGAAGATACAGCTAATAAAGAGATAATGAAAAATGAGTTAAATGATGAGGTAGAAGATCTGCTAAACAATCTTAAAGATGATGACAAAAGTTTATTTATGAAACTTTATGTTGAGGAAAAGAATATTGATGATATAAGTAGTGAGATGGGATTAAAAAGAGAAGTAATTTATAATCGGATATCTAGAGGAAAGAATAAAATTAGAAGCTTATTTAGATTGAATGAAAGTAGGTGTAAATTATGAATAAAAATATCTATGATATGTTAAACGATTATAATATTAATTTTGATGAGCTTAAAGAAGAAGGATTTAATGATATAGAGAAAAAGAAAATAAAATATAATTTAAAAAAATCCATTAATAAAGAAAATAAGAAAAGCAATAAGAGAAAAAAGACTATAATAGCAGCAACATTGACAGGAGTACTTTTTATTGGATTGATAGGAACTGATGTTGGAGCTACAGTAGTTGATAGTATAAAGGTGGCAAGTTATGAAATAGCAACATTTTTAGGAATAAAAAAAGATCTATCGTCTTACAAAACAGTTGTAAATAAAACTTTAAGTAATTATGAATTGGAAATTAAATTAAATGAGATTATTTTAGATAATGATGAGTTAATAATATCTTCAACATTTAAGCCTAAAGATGAAAAATTAGAGGGAAAATCAATTTTTCTTATACCAGAGGTATCTGTAAATGGGAATTCTTTGGGAGTAGCTGAGGTAGGTGGACTAGGAGGAATAATAATAGATGATTCTGGCTATTCCACAGCAATGGAATGTTCTTTTAAGGAAGAGGAATATAATGGGGACTTAGATATAAAAATTACTTATAGAGATATGTTTATAAATCAAGAATTTAAACGTACTGAGCCTATTACTTTTGAGTTTACAACAAGTAGCGAAGAACTTGCAAATAATACTAGGAAAATAGAATTAAATAACACCTTCACATTAGCAAGTGGTGAGGAGATAAAGTTAAATAAATATACTTCAAATGCAATTAGAGAGAAGATTTATTATTCTATAGATCGTAAGGGGAAAGATGTAATACCTTATTATTTAAAATTAAAGGGCCTAGATAATGAAGGGAACAAAATAGCCTTTATACTTAGTAAAGGAACTAGCAATGGAGGAGTATTAAAATTAGATAGTAAAGAATCTAAATTTAGTGAAACAGCTAAATTTATTACTCTCACACCTTATGCAATGCAATTTCCTATAGAAATAAATAAAAATAATAATATAGAAAAAATAAATGATAATGATTTGATACAAATAGGTGAAGAATTTTCAATTCAAATTAATTAACAATAAAAAAACAAGGGGAGTCGCGTTTCGCGACATCCCTTGTTTTTTTATTCAATAACTCTTTCACTTTACACTGCTATTATAAATTAGAAATATAAGTTAGCGTAGCCTATATATCTACAATTTATAATTATTCTTCTTCAATGCCAAAGAAGCTAAGTACAGTAAATATAAGGAATGTTAGTGAAATTACTATTAAGTTTTTAGTTATAAATAAATCATTTAAGAAGTTAGTTGTAAATAACCTAAGTATCATAAATATTAGTACTGACAACAGTAGAAATATGCTTATATTACTTGTTGATAAGTCTAAATATATATGCTTTTGAACTTCTCTAAGGTTTATAAATAAACTTACACTAGATGTTATAAATATGGTTATACCATAACCCATTATATTAACACCAGGAAGTCCAATAAATATAAATAAGCAAACAAGTTCTAGTACTGATACTATTAACGAATTTCTAAGTATTACTCCTTGTTTATTTAATCCATTTAGTATTCCAAACATAGTATTTGCAGTAAAGAAAATTGGCGCACTTAATGATGCAATCTTTATATACTGACCTAAGTCATCTCTACCGTAAAACATTTGGCCGAGTGAATCAGGAATTATATTACAAATTATGGCTGTAGCTAGTCCAAGTAAAAATGCTATCTTCATAACTTTTTTTATTCTTACAGTAGCATTGTAATAGTCACCCCTACTTAAGGTTTCTGATAGATCAGGAACTATAAGAGAGTTAATAGAAGAAATAACTATCATTGGAAAAGTAACTATTGTTAATGCCATTCCAGTAAATTTTCCTATCATTCCTAATGCCACGGTAGTATCAAAGCCAGCAGCTGCTAATCTTCTAGGAACTAGTAAGGTTGATGCTGTACCAAATAAATTTCCAAGAAATCCATTAAGGCATAATGGGAATGCAATTATAAAAACATTAAATAACAATTGTGAAGCTCTTTCAGGTTTATCAACAGATGGAGGAACTTTCTTTGCAAGGTTTTTATAATATACAAATAATAAAAGTAAACTTTGAAGTTCTCCAATTGCTAAGGAAACATAAGCTAAAGTTACCATAGATGTAATTGTTGTAGCTTTAAACATATAAATTAATAAAGCAATAGTGATAATACGCATAGCTTTTTCTAGAATATCAATAAAAGAAGGAACTACTATCTTAGAGACTCCATAAAAATAACCTTTTAATATATTAGATAAAGCTATAAATACCATTGCTGGACAAGTTACTCTGATAGCATTAACAGTTCTCAAATCATGTATACCGTATTTACTTATGTAGGGAGCTAAAAAGAATACCATAATTCCTATGGCAATTGCCCATATTACATTAAAGCTTGCAACTGTTCTTATAGTCTTACTTATGTTATTATATTGGCCTTTAGATTTATATATTGCAGATACTTGGGATATAGCTGCTATAATTCCAGCGGTCATTAAACAGATAAAAAGGTTATATATAGGCATTACTAAGCCATATAATCCTATCCCAACAGGGCCTATAAGTTTTGATAAGTAAATTGAAAAAATAAATCCTAAAATTCCTGTGGTTATATTAGATGCTGTAAGAAGAAAAGAATTTCTTACAAAACTATCTTTTCCCAAAGTTTATCACCCCCAATTAGTACACTTATATCTATTCCTAAATAAAAGAAAATATGCCTTTACTAAATATTAAGAAAATAAATAAATAAAGGGAAAATTAAATTATCATAAAGGTAATAATTTATGTATTTCAAAATATAAATTAAACATAAATAGAAAATAAGGGGGAGGACATGAAGAGGTTTATTAAATTTTTGCTTGTTTCAATTATAGTAGTGACTATCGCCTTTGGAATTTTTAAGGTTACAAATAAATATGATTTAGATATTTTAAATAAAAACATAGATTGGTCAATAAGCCTTAAAGGGTGTGAAGGAGCTAAAAGTTTTGCCTTTGATGAGGAAGGTAATTTATATCTAGCATTTGAAGATACAATCAGAGTACTTAATAAAGATGGAAATGATGAACTAATAATAAGAGAAAGTAAATTTAATATTTTAGATATCCTATATTATAATAAAAAGTTATACATAGCTACAGACAATAGGGTATTAGAATATAACTTAGACACAAAATCCTATAAGGAACTTATAACTGAAATACCTAATGATGGCATAAATAAGAAGGTAAATTTGCTTTTAGATAATGATAAACTTTATTTTTCTGTTGGAAGTAATACTAATGCTGGAGTTGTTAATTCAAAAGGGGAAGCATTCGATATTGCAACTAGTCCATGGATTTTAACAGGAAACAATTATGGAGATGGAAAAACTGGGGCTTTTTCTCCTTATTCAGTAAGTAACGAGGTAGGAGAAAAGGTAGAATCTAAAAAAATAGGTAATGCTGCTATATTATCTTATGATATTAATACTGAGGAAGTAAAATTATATGCTCATGGAATAAGAAATATAAATGGATGGGATATAGATAGTGAGGGGAAAATTAAAGCAATAGTTGGAGGCATGGAAGATTTACCTCCTAGAAATATAAAAGATGATAAGGATTATATTTATAATATTGAAGAGGAAAACTGGTATGGATGGCCAGATTATAGTGGCGGAGACCCTATAACATCACCAAGATTTACAGAGTCAGTAAGACAAGAATTTTTAATAAAGAATCATCCAGATAAAAATCCAAGTGCTCCTATGTATCAAGATAACGATGTTTCATCATTACAAGGACTAGCAATAGATAAAGAAGGAATATGCTTTGAAAAGAACACTATTATCTTTGGAAATAATAAAAAAGGATTTATTTATGCGCTAAGCAAAGAGGGAGTAGCAAGAGATTTAGTAGACTTAGGAGATAAAAGTAAGATAGAGAAAATATTATTTTATAAAGATAGTTTTTATATTTTAGATAGTAAACTTGGATGTTTATATAATCTTGAATACAACAAATCTGGTAAATTATTTAGGCTGCCAAAGGTATTTTGGATTTTTTCTATAGTATTTATTATAGTGATAATTACATGTATACTAATAAAAAATAAAAATGTAAAAGATAATATTAAGTGATAAAAGGAAGAGAAATTCTTTGGAAATATATAAGTATAATCTATTTGTGTATTTTAAAGAAACCTCTTCTTTTTTATAAAAATTATTAATAAATTACAGAAGTAATAAATATAAATATAATATAACTTATGTAATTAGGAGGTAAGGTGAGATGGAAAAAACTATAGTACTTAATTTATCTGATGTAAAGCTAAATGGAGATATACTAGATGTTGGGGAGAGTTTCGGGGTTATTTACAATATATCAAAAGATGTAATGGATGAAATTTCAGTGGATTATGTTGGTGGAGATAATTCAAGTATAGTTCTTAATGAAGAAGAATATGACACTTGCACAATGTTTTTTCATTTAAGCAAGCTATGGAACAATTCTAGTAGATTAAAGCTGATTGAAGAAATAACAAAGTACATTAAAGTTGGTGGAGAAATATTTATATGGGATATAAATAAAGAAGTGAAAGAGATGATTAATAATAAAATAATGGCTGTACTACCTTCTGGTAAAGTAAGAGAATTTGAATTCAAAAATTTAAATCCAATAATAAAGTCAAATATAGAGGATAATAAAAAATTACTTGAAAAATACTATAAAATAGAAGAAACTAAATTATGGGAGGATATACATTTTATAAAGGGGATAAAACTTTAATTTGAAAGGAAGAAGATACGTATGAAAATTTTATTTACAGCTATAAATTCTAAATTTGTACACAGTAATTTAGCAGTTAGATACCTAAGAGCCTTTACTAAAGATATGGATTATGATTGTAAGATTAGAGAGTTTTCTATTAATGATAGGGATGAAAAGATATTAGAAGAAATAATAAAGGAAAGGCCGAATGTAGTGGCCTTTTCGACTTATATCTGGAATATAGAAATGATAAAAAGACTTTCTAATCTTATAAAATTAGTAGATGAAGATATAGAGATATTGTATGGAGGTCCAGAAGTATCTTACGATAGTCAAAACATATTAAAAGAATTAAATGGGGAATATATCATTGAAGGAGAAGGCGAAAAAACATATAGAGAATTTGTAGAGTATAAATTAGGAATAAGAGAAATAAATTCAGTAAGAAGTTTATATTACAAAATTGATGGAGAAGTAATATCAAATGGTAAAAGACCTCTTATGAATATGAATGAATTAATATTCCCATATGAAGAAGATGAAAATTTAGATAATAAAATAGTATATTACGAAGCTTCTAGGGGATGTCCATTTAATTGCAAATATTGTTTATCATCAACTACTCACGGGGTTAGATTCTTAGATATAGACAGAGTAAAACAAGAATTGAAATATTTTATAGATAAGGAAGTTAGGCTTGTAAAGTTTGTAGACAGAACTTTTAACTGTAATCATAAATTTACTATGGCAATTTGGGAGTTTCTTATTAATCAAGATACTAAAACACAATTCCATTTTGAAATATCAGCAGATATATTAAAACAATCTGAACTTGAATTATTAAGAAAAGCACCAAAGGATAGATTCCAATTTGAAGTTGGAGTACAAACAACAAATGATGATGTATTAAATAGAATAAATAGATTTGTAAATTTTAGTGACATAAAAGAAAAAGTAGAAGAACTTCTGCAAATCAGAAACATAAAACAACATCTTGATTTAATAGCAGGACTTCCAGGAGAAGATTATAATTCATTCAAAAAATCATTTAACGATGTTTATAGTATAAAGCCAGAAGAAATTCAACTAGGATTTTTAAAGCTTTTAAGAGGGTCATCAATGAGGGAAGAAGCAGAAGAGTATGGAATGAAATACTCTCCATATCCACCATATGAAATTCTGAAAACTAAAGATATAAGCTATGATGAATTAATAAAGCTTAAGAAAGTAGAGGAAATGGTCGATAAATATTATAACTCTCAAAAATTTAATAACATAATAAAATACTTGGTAAAGAGATTTGATACACCGTTTGATTTTTACTATACTTTAGGTAATTATTTTGACTCTAAAGGCTATTTTGATAGAAACATAGGAAATAGTGAGTATTATAAAGTATTTTTAGATTTTAATATGGAAATATTAAAAGAAGATAATTTTATATTAAAAGAAATATTAAAGTTTGATTATCTTAGATTTAATAAAAAAAGAGGTATTCCGGGATTTATACAAAGAAACCTTGATAAAGAAGAAGAGATAAAAATAAAAGACCAATTTAAGGGTATATATTCCTTTAAAGATTATCATCTAGAAGTTTTTGATATAAACATTAGTAAGTTTATAAAGGATTCTACTGTAGTTAAAGAAAAGGATTATTATTTATTTGGTCATGGAGGTGATATAGTACATATAACAGATAAAATAACAGAAATTTAAGAAAATATAAAATCTATAATAAACAAACGAGGAAAACATTTACAATAATTGAAAGATTACGTTTGTTTGTCCAGACGAAGAATAAATATGTTGAAAAAAACGTCAAACAGTGTATAATGGAAAATAGAAAAGAGTAATTAATACTACATAAAGTATTAATTACTATATTATTATTTAAAACGATAAAGGTGGTGAGATTTTGGCGTTAGAAGCAATAAATGAAATTAAGAAGGCGGAGGAAAAAGCTGAAAAGCTTATTCAAGAAGCTATGATAACTTCAAAGGAAATAGTAAAAAATGCAAGCATTCAAGCAGAAGAAGAGTATAGCAAAATTCTAAATGAAGCAAATTCAAAAAAAGTGCAAATTATATCTAAGGCGGAAGAAGAAGGAAATTCAGAAGCAACACCTATATTAGAAAAAGGTGAAAATGAAGTAGCAAGCATTAAAAATATTTCTGGAGAGAAAAAGAATAATGCTATTAATTTAATCGTTGAGAGGATAGTGAAGATTCATGGCAATAGTTAAGATGAACAAATTCACTTTGCTTACCTTTGAATCTAAAAAGCAAAAGCTTTTAAGAGAAATACAAGGATTATCTAATGTAGAATTTATTAATTTACAAGATGAGGAATTCCTTGATAAATATGAAGAGTTAAAAAGCTTAACTAAAGATGATATAGATTTAGAGTATTCAAAGTATGAAGAAAATTTATCAAAAGCTAAATTTGCCCTAGAATTTCTTAAAAAATATGTCCCTAAAAAATCAGGACTAAAAGCATTACAAGAAGAAAAGCTAACATTAACATTAGATGAATTAGATGAAAAAATTAAAGCCTCTAATTGGGAAGCAAGCTATAATAAAGCAAAAGAAAAAGAAGCAGAGCTGGCTAGTTTAGATTCAAATATAACAAAGTTACAGGCTGAAATAGACATTCTAATTCCTTGGCAGGATTTAGATGTAGCTTTTAGTGAAATAAAAGATCTAAAAAATACATCATATTTCTTAGGGACCATAACAAAATCTTATGAAGATACTTTATTAGAAGAGTTATCAAATGCATATGTTGAAATAATATCAAGAAACAGCAATGATATTAATCTTTTAATTTTATCTAATAAAGAAGATAGTGAAAATATATCAGAAGTTCTAAGGGGAGTTGGATTTAGCGCCTTTAAAGCTGAACACGAGGATGTTCCAATGAAGCTTATTTTAGAATTTAAGCATCAAATAGAGGAACTTCAATCAAAGAAATTCTTCATTCAAGAAGAAATTGCATGCTTTGAAGAAGATTTAAAGAAGTTAGAAATAGCTTATGATTATTTTGTAAGTAAGGTTGAACGTGTTAAAGTTTCAACAAATTTCTTAAAAACTAAAAATGTATGTGCAATTCAAGGATGGATAGCACAAGAAGATAGTGAAGCATTAAAGTCAATATGTAGTAGAATTCTTAAAGACGATTACTATATAGAATTTGAAGACGTTAAAGAAGATGAGATAGATGATGTTCCAATTAAACTTAAAAATGGTGAACTTATTTCTGCTTTTGAAAGTGTAACTGGAATGTATAGTTATCCTAAATATAATCAAATAGATCCAACGCCTTTACTTGCGCCGTTCTACTTAATATTCTTTGGAATGATGGTAGCAGATGTAGGTTATGGACTATTAGTTTTAATAGGAGCAGCATTAGCTCTTAAATTTTTAAAACTAGATGAGGGTAAAAAGGATTTTGCAAAATTCTTCTTTTACTTAAGTTTTCCAACAATATTCTTCGGAGCAATTTATGGATCATTCTTTGGAGATATTATAACATTACCAACTCAAATAATAGATACTAATAAAGATGTTATGACTATAGTAATTTTATCTTTAGCATTAGGAGTTATTCAAATATTCTTTGGACTATTTATAAAAGTTTATAGTTTAGTTAGGATTGGAAAAGCCAAAGATGCACTATTAGATGCAGGTTCATGGATAATAACATTATTATCTATAGGAGGAATTGCAGCAGTTAAGTTTTTAGGATTACCAAATATATTAGGAAATATATTTATTGGTACAGCTATTATTGGAGCTATACTAATAGTTATAGGTGGAGGAAGAGAAGAAAAATCTGCAGGAGCTAAGATAGGTCAAGGTTTATATTCTTTATATGGTATAACCGGATATGTAGGAGATTTAGTATCCTATACAAGACTTATGGCTTTAGGATTAGCTGGTGGTTCAATTGCAGGTGCTTTAAACCTATTAATTCATACTTTACCAGGTGTAGCAGCAATAGTAATAGGACCTATATTATTTGTTTTATTCCATATATTCAATTTAGGATTATCATTACTTGGAGCTTATGTTCACACAGCAAGACTTCAATATGTTGAATATTTTGGAAAATTCTATGAAGGTGGCGGAAGACCTTTTAAAGCATTTAAGCTTTCAGAAAAGTATATAAAGATCAAAAGAAATTAGGAGGAATTATAAAATGGAAATGTCATGGATTCAATTTTTTATGGAAAATAACGGTGGATTAATATTTGCAGCTATGGGAGTAGCTTTAGCAGTTGGTTTATCAGGTATAGGATCAGCTAAAGGGGTTGGTATAGTTGGTGAAGCAGCAACAGGATTAGTTACAGAAGAACCAGAAAAGTTTGGTAAAGTATTAGTTCTTCAATTATTACCAGGTACACAAGGTTTATATGGTTTTGTTATAGGATTCTTAGTATTTACTAAAATGGCTTCAGGAATGCCATTAGATCAAGGTTTATATCTATTAGGTGCTTGCTTACCAATAGCATTTGCAGGTCTTTGGTCTGGAATAGCTCAAGGTAAAGTTGCAGCAGCTGGTATTCAAATATTAGCTAAAAACCCAGAACATAATACAAAAGGTATAATATTAGCAGCAATGGTTGAAACATACGCATTATTAGGATTCGTTATTTCATTTATGTTAGTAAATAAAGGATTCTAGGATTGGAGAGAAAAGGCTATGGCAAGTGTAAATAATCTAACTTCTAAAATCCTTAGGGATGCTGAAGAGAGAAAGGAAAGTATTTTAGCTTCTGCTGAAGAAGAGAAAAATAAGATTCTTTCGAAGAAAATAGCTAAAGCCAAAGAACTTGAAAAAGAAATTATACAAAAGGCTGAGCTTGAAGCTAAAACTAAGAAAGAAAGAATTCTATCTTCTGCTTCTCTTAAGGTTAGAAACAATAAGTTATCTGCAAAGCAAGAAGTTATAAAAGAAGTATTTGAAAATAGTATAGATATGTTAGCAACTATATCTGGAGATGATTTTTTAAGATTTATAAAAAATTCAATACTTTCTCTAGGTGAAATAGGAGAGCAAACATTAATTTTAAATAAAGAAGGAATGGAAGTAGTAGATCTTACTTTTATTTATGATTTAAATCAATCATTAGGAGATAAAGGAAATATTAAACTAAGTCCTAATACTGGAAACTTTAAAGGTGGATTTATTCTTGAAAGTAATGGTATAGAAATCAATAACACATATGAAGCTTTAGTAAGTTCATTAAAAGATGAATTGGAGTTTGAAGTAGCAAGAGTGTTGTTTAATTAAGGAGGGTAAGAGATGGATGTAATGAAATTTACCCAAGCTGTATCAAGAATATGGGTTTTAGAAACTAGACTTCTTGATAAGCCTAAAATTGATAGAATTATAGAAGCTCCATCGGCAAATGAAGTACTAAGAATATTAAATGAAACAGAGTATTCAAATGTTTCAGCAAATATAAAGAGACCAGAGGATTATGAAGAAATATTAACGGCAGAATTGAAAAGGGTATATGAACTAGTATATGAAATAAGTCCTATAAAAGATGTTGTGAAGTTAATGAGTTTAAAATATGACTATCATAATATAAAGGTACTTCTAAAAGGAAAAGTATTAGGCAAAGATTTATCTTCAATGCTTATACAACTAGGAAATCTAGATTTACAAGAAGTTAAACGTAAAATAGATGGAGATAATTTTAAAAGCTTAAATGGAAACCTTGGAAAAGGAGTTCAGGAAGCAATGAAATCTTTTGAAGAAACTAAGGATCCTCAAAAGATAGACATAATAATAGATAAATATATGTATAAAGATTTAGTAGATATAAATAAGTCACTAAATTATAAGTTTATAGATAATTTAGTAAAAGCTATGATAGATTCTACTAACATAAGAACTTTACTTAGAATAAAGAAACAAAATAAAGGAAGAGATTTTGCTGGGGAAGTTATAGTTGATGGTGGTGCAATAGATAGTAGTAAGCTTATAGCTCTATTAAATGAATCACCTGAGAATATAATGGCTAAATTACAAAGCACTATTTATTCAGATTTAATAAAAGAAGGCTTTGAAGGTTATATAGCTACAGAATCTGCAAGTCTTTTAGAAAAGTTAAGTGATAATTATATCATGGAATTAATGAAAGATTCTAAGTTAGTTACGTTTGGACCAGAAAAGATATTATCTTATATTTATGCAAAAGAAACAGAAATAAAAGTAATAAGGATTATAATGGTTGGCAAGCTTAATAATATTGCTGAGGAAGTAATAAGAGAAAGGTTGCGTGATATATATGCATAAGAAAATAGGTGTTGTTGGCGATAAGGATTCGGTTTTAGCCTTCAAAGCTTTAGGAATAGATGTGTTCACAGTAGTTGAAGCTGATGAAGCAAGAAGAGCAGTTGATAACTGTGCAAGAAATGACTACGCAGTAATTTTTGTAACAGAGCAAATAGCACAACATATTGAAGAAACAATAGCACGTTACAATGAACAAGTACTTCCAGCTGTAATATTAATTCCAAGTAATCAAGGTTCATTAAATATTGGATTAAAGAGAATTAGTGATAGTGTGGAAAAAGCTGTTGGCGTTAATATTTTATAGGAAGGTAGGTTAGTGATTTGAAGACCGGAAAGATAATTAAGGTTGCAGGTCCTTTAGTTGTTGCTGAAGGAATGGAAGAAGCAAATATATTCGACATGGTTAAGGTTGGGGATAAAGGTCTTATCGGAGAAATCATAGAAATGAGAAGCGATAGGGCATCTATCCAAGTTTACGAAGAAACTACAGGAATAGGACCAGGGGACCCAGTTGTTACAACAGGAGAACCATTAAGTATAGAATTAGGACCAGGACTAATAGAATCAATGTTTGATGGTATACAAAGACCACTTGATGCATTTGCTAAAGCTGCAAATTCACCGTTTTTAACAAAGGGTGTAGCAGTTAAGTCATTAAATAGAGAAAGAATTTGGAAGTTTGAACCTACAGCTAAAGTAGGAGATGTAGTTGAAGCTGGAGATATAATAGGAACAGTTCAAGAAACTACAGTAGTGCTACATAAGATAATGGTTCCTTATGGAGTAAGGGGTACAATAAAAGAAATTAAGGCAGGAGAATTCACAATAGTTGATACTGTTTGTATAGTAGAAACTGAAAAAGGTGATAAGGAATTAACATTAATGCAAAAATGGCCAGCAAGAAAAGGTAGACCATATGCAAGAAAGTTAAAACCAGAAGCACCAATGACTACAGGGCAAAGAGTTATAGATACATTTTTCCCAGTTGCAAAGGGCGGAGCAGCAGCAGTTCCAGGTCCATTTGGTGCTGGTAAGACAGTTGTACAACACCAAGTAGCTAAATGGGGAGATACTGAAATAGTTGTATATGTTGGTTGTGGTGAACGTGGAAATGAAATGACAGACGTTCTTAATGAATTCCCAGAACTTAAAGATCCTAAGACTGGTGAAAGCTTAATGAAGAGAACAGTCCTTATTGCTAATACATCTAACATGCCAGTTGCAGCTAGAGAAGCTTGTATATATACAGGAATAACAATTGCAGAATACTTCAGAGATATGGGATATTCTGTTTCAATAATGGCAGATTCAACTTCAAGATGGGCGGAAGCTTTAAGAGAAATGTCTGGTAGACTTGAAGAAATGCCAGGTGATGAAGGTTATCCAGCATACCTTGGATCAAGACTTGCTGATTACTATGAAAGAGCTGGTAAGGTTATTTGCTTAGGTAAAGATGGTAGAGAAGGAGCTGTAACAGCAATAGGAGCAGTTTCACCTCCAGGAGGAGACCTTTCAGAGCCAGTTACACAATCTACTCTAAGAATAGTTAAAGTTTTCTGGGGATTAGATGCTCAGCTTGCATATAAGAGACATTTCCCATCAATTAACTGGTTAAATTCATATTCATTATATGCAGATACTATAGATGAGTGGATGAATAATGAAGTTGCATCAGATTGGTCTACCTTAAGACAAGAAGCAATGACTTTACTTCAAGAAGAGTCAGGACTTCAAGAAATAGTAAGTCTTGTTGGTATAGATGCTTTATCAGAGATAGATAGATTAAAACTTGAAGTTTCAAAATCAATAAGAGAAGATTACCTTCAACAAAATGCATTCCATGAAGTTGATACATATGCTTCATTAGATAAGCAATATAAAATGTTAAAGCTAATACTTCTATTTAGAAAAGAAGCAGAAAGAGCATTAAAAGCAGGAATTTACTTAAATGAAATTTTAGGCTTAAGTGAAATAAGAGATAAAATTGCAAGAAGTAAATATATTCATGAAGATAATATAAATAAGATAGATGAAATTGAAGTAGAATTAAAATCTGCTATAGATGCATTAATCAACGAAAAGGGAGGGGTTCTAAATGCTTAAGGAATATAAAACAGTTACAGAAGTTGTAGGACCTTTGATGGTAGTTGAAGGCGTTGAAGGCGTTAAATACGATGAATTAGTTGAAGTAGAACTTCAAACTGGTGAAAAAAGAAGAGGTAGAGTTCTTGAGATAAATGGAACAAGAGCAATGGTTCAGCTTTTTGAAGGTTCATCAGGAATAAACTTAAAAGAAACAAAAGCTAGATTCTTAGGAAGACCACTTGAACTTGGTGTTTCTGAGGATATGCTAGGAAGAATTTTTGATGGTATGGGACACCCAATTGATAATGGCCCTAATATAATTCCAGAAAAAAGATCAGATATAAATGGTGAGGCTATTAATCCAGTATCAAGAGATTATCCATCAGAATTTATTCAAACTGGTATTTCAGCTATTGATGGACTTAATACATTAGTAAGAGGACAAAAGTTACCTGTTTTCTCAGCATCAGGACTTCCTCATGCACAATTAGCTGCACAAATAGCAAGACAAGCGAAAGTTTTAAACTCAGATGCTAACTTTGCTGTTGTATTTGCTGCAATAGGTATTACATTCGAGGAATCACAATTCTTCGTTGATGAATTTAATAAAACAGGTGCTATAGATAATTCAGTATTATTTATGAATCTTGCATCTGATCCAGCTATCGAAAGAATAGCAACACCAAGAATGGCTCTTACTACAGCAGAATTCTTAGCTTATGAAAAAGGAATGCATGTACTTGTTATAATGACTGATATAACAAACTATGCAGAAGCACTAAGAGAAGTTTCAGCTGCTAGAAAAGAAGTTCCAGGTAGAAGAGGATATCCAGGATATCTATATACTGACCTTTCAACTTTATATGAAAGAGCAGGTAGACTTAGAGGAAGAGAAGGTTCTATAACTCAAATTCCTATTTTAACAATGCCTGAAGAGGATAAGACACATCCAATTCCAGACTTAACTGGATATATAACAGAAGGACAAATAATCCTTTCAAGAGAGTTATATAAGAAAGGTATTATTCCTCCAATAGATGTATTACCATCACTTTCAAGACTTAAAGATAAGGGGATTGGTAAAAATAAGACTAGAGAAGATCATGCTGATACAATGAATCAATTATTCTCAGCTTATGCACAAGGTAAGCAAGCAAAAGAATTATCAGCGATTTTAGGAGAATCAGCTTTATCAGATACAGATAAGCAATATGCTAAGTTTGCAGAAGCATTTGAAGAACAATACGTATCTCAAGGTTTTACAGCAAACAGAAGTATTGAAGAAACTTTACAATTAGGATGGAAGCTTTTAAAGATACTTCCAAGAACAGAGCTTAAGAGAATAAGAGATGAGTATCTTGAAAAGTATATGCCAAAGGGAGATGAAGAATAGCCATGGCAAGATTAAATGTCAATCCTACTAGAATGGAGATGTCTAAGCTAAAAAAGAGATTAGCTACAGCTACAAGAGGACATAAACTTTTAAAGGATAAGCAAGATGAGCTTATGAGACAATTCGTTAATCTTGTCAAATACAACAATGAATTAAGAAAATCTGTAGAAGCAGAGCTTCAAGGGTCACTTAAGGACTTTGTTATGGCTAGAGCTGTTATGAGCTCAGAATTTCTAGAGGAAGCAGTAGCTTATCCAAAAGAAAGTATATCTGTTGAAGTAGGAACTAAAAATATAATGAGTGTTAATGTTCCAGAGATGAATTTCCATAGACAGCTTGAAGGCGATGAAGGGAGCATATTCCCTTATGGTTTTGCAAGTACATCATCTGAATTAGATGATTCAATTGCTAAGCTTTATGGAATTTTACCTAAGCTATTAGAACTTGCAGAAGTTGAAAAGTCAACTCAACTTATGGCAGATGAAATAGAAAAGACTAGAAGAAGAGTTAATGCTCTTGAATATATGACAATTCCTTCTCTGCAAGAAACCATTAAGTATATAAGAATGAAGCTTGATGAAAATGAAAGAGGAGCTTTAACTAGATTAATGAAAGTTAAAGATATGATACAAGCAAGAAATTAGAAAAAAGTCCCTATTTGGTTTTGTGTTACATAAAACCAAATAGGGACTTTATATATTTCTATTTTAGCAATATAAGATAAAAATCGTCATTGTTTTGTCATTGATAATAATATTTATAAATAGTATAATAAGGTAATGACTTTAAGCGACATAATAAATAAAAAGAATATCAACAGTTAAGAGGTTAAGGAGAAATTATGCGATATATATTATCTTTTATATTAGCATTTTTAATAGTATATTTAATAACGCCAATTTTGATTAAATTATCTTTTAAATATAGCTTTACAGATAAACCGACAAAAAGAAAAAAACATAAAGGTGAAACTCCACTCTGTGGTGGATTAGCTATGTTTATAGGATTTTTTATAGTATATTTTACAGTTAACAATTATACATCAGTTAAAGAAAAATCATGGATACTAGTAGGTTCTGGATTAATATTATTAATAGGATTAATAGATGATAGTTTTAAAACTAGAGGCAAGGAATTTCCTATATATCCAAGATTAATAGTTCAATTAGTGGCAGCATTTATTATATTTAAATCAGGGATAGTTTTTAGGGGATTTACAAATCCATTTACAGGAGTTTATATACAGTTATCAGAAATAATACAATTCTTACTTACAATTACATGGATATTTGGAGTAACAACAGTTATAAATTGGTCGGATGGTATGGATGGACTTGCTGGTGGATTATCATTAATTTCATCAATAACATTTGCAGCAGCGGCAATTATTCTAGGACAAAATGAATCTATAAGTATGTCATTAATAGTATCAGGAGTTACTTTAGGTTTTTTAATGTATAATAGATATCCTGCAAAGATTTTTATGGGGGATTCTGGAGCAAATTTTTTAGGATTTATATTAAGTATAATAGCCTTAGATGGTGCTTTTAAACAAGCAACTTTAATGAGTTTATTTATTCCAATATTGGCTTTAGCAATTCCTATATTTGATAATCTTTTTGTTATAATAAAAAGATTTATGGATGGAAAACCAGTATATCAAGCAGATAGAAGCCAAATACATTATAGACTAGAAGCTAAGGGGTTTACTCCAAAGCAAGTTGTAACATACATAAATATGGTTAGTTTAGCTTTTAGTATAATCTCGATAATTTTACTTTTAATTAAGAGCTGATAGTATATAATTAAGATAAGGTGCTGTCGCATAATTAAAAATTTAAAATTTAGAATGTAAAATTAAGGCGAAAACTACTGAGAGTAGTTTTTAAATAATGTTGATAATATATTATAAGTATGTAATACAATTAATTTAAAAGTCCAGTGATTTGAAGTTACTGGACTTTAGTTTGTAATAGTTTAACAGAACTGAATCGCTAAAAGCGACGGCTTGAGCCAGTGATTAAACTTAATTATATATGGAAAAAATAAGAAGTGAAGTTTCTTTCTCAAGGAAGCTTTACTTCTCACATTCTAATATGCTTAGGACAAATATCAAATTAATTATATCAAAGACTTTGCAAAACTAACTTCTGTTTAAGTAAAAAAAACGGAAGTTAGTTTTGCAATTTACATAAAATGAATGATTTACAAAAAAATCCAATAATTGTAAATGCATAAAAAGAGCATATAATATAAACAAAAGGGGATGATATTATGTTACAAAAAAAATTAATTTCGATTTTAACTTGTTCAGTATTAACACTTACTTTAGTTTCAGCACCAGTAAAAAACACTTTTGCAGTAACTACTATTCCTAATGAAAAAATAGTTTCTGAAGAATTTGCTAAAAAACAATCAGAAATACAACCTAAGTATGGAGAAAATGAAAAGATTACTGTTGTATCTACTGAATATCAAACTGTTACTTTGACACCGAGTGGACAACCTGCTGGAGGGAATAATTTCAAAAGTGGTGGTTCTCTTTTCTTGAATTATGATTCAGGTGGTAGCCAAAGTATTAGTGTTGGTCTTGGATGGGAGCCATTTAGTTTTAGTGTAAGTACAGGACAAATGAGTACAAATGCATATACATCAGGTTCAACGGTAAATTTCCCAGCTGGTAATAACTATTATATTGTAAAACTTAATAGAAGGATGAAATTTGAAAGACATAAAGTAGATGTATATCAATATAATACTTACCAATATACCTACTATACAACAGTTAGTTCTATATACTCTAACTCCCATTACTTACAACAAGTTTATTAAGAGTATAAGTATCAATGATTATTAATAAAAAATATTTTTATTCTTTAATAGTAGTAATAATAATTATTGGCTGTTCTATAGCACTATCTTTATATTTTAATACTAATGGGTATAAGCTTAAATCTATAGATAAAGAGTTAGAAGATATTTATGAACTACAAGTTCTTATACGATTTTAGAAGCAGAAAATAATAATATTGTAAATGTTTCAAATACCTTAGAAAAGGAAAGTAAATTAATTAATAAGTTTTTATTAGATATAGATAATAAAAAAATGTCCATTTTAAAAACGATTAAATCTTATGATAATAATTTAATTATAACTCTTTATGTTTATGACGATATGATTGATGAAATAAGAGTATGGAATTACAATGTAAATAGTAGAAGTATTGAATCATGGGATTCACGATTTGAATCATATTATATAAAAAACAATGATGGAATATCAATAGTTTTCTTAAAGGGTATTAAGAATAGTCAACTCCAAATGGATACGGAACAAATAATAAGAGATCAGAACTTTACATGTTTAAAGATATTTTTAAATTTCCTTGTCTATTAAGAGCAGTTGCTACACATATTTCTTCTTTTAAGAGCCTTCTTTTCTTAACTTCTTTTCCTATTATATTAATATTATACGTTGATTAAAAAATTTTAATTAATAATAAACACTTAATTAAAATATAGGCTTAAACAAAATAAAAGTTTGAAAATTCAGAAATTATCAATTATAATATAATTTAATTTAATCAATAGGCATACTCAAGCTATTACATAATTCATTAATCATTCATAATCAATTATCAAATATAAATTATCAAATATAAATTATCTATTGCTCACTATCAAATATCAATTATAACTGCCCATTCTCCATTGCAATCGTCTATTGTAAACTATCAATTATCAATTATCCATTAAAAAAGGGGGTTTTATCATGTACATTGGTAAATTAGTAAGGTTAAGAGCGTATAAGGAAGAGGATATAGAAAGAGCAGTAGAGTTTATAAATGATGAAGAAGTAAAAAAGTTTTTAGACTCTAACATTCCATTTCCAATGACTAAATGGCAAGAAGAGGAATGGGTAAGAAGTAGAAAAGCAAATGTTGATTTTACTTATGATTTTGCAATTGAAGATTTAGAGACAGGAAAATATATAGGTGGATGTAGCATTAATGAATGTGATGTAAAAAATAGAACTTGTGTAATAGGTATAATGATTGGGGACAAGGAATATTGGAGCAAAGGATATGGCAGTGATTCGTTAAAAGTATTAACAAAATTTATATTTGAAGAAGTAAATATGAATAAGATAAAGCTTAAAGTTTTTTCCTTTAATACCAGAGCAATAGCATGTTATAAGAAGGTTGGATTTAAAGAGGAAGGCATACTAAAGAAAGAGGTATATAGAAATGGAAAATATCACGATGAAATACTAATGGCAATTTTTAAAGATGAATTTGCAAGTTAAAATAAGCAAATATGAAAATTCATAAATAATATTTTTTAGGTGAAATATATTTAAAGTTTGGTGAATTAGGGATAAATAAAATTACACTTCCAATAGCTTATGATATTGGAAGTGGGATAATAAATGTAAATACAGATTGGATTTCTCCGTATCAAAGTAGGACTGTAACAAATGGAGTAGTTGATAATAATAAAGGATCAGTATGTGGTAATCACGGAGCTGTTGGAGGTTCAATAATTGACAATGAAGAAGAAGTTCCAACTGATGGTATTGAAAGATATTTTTCTAGCGTTAAAATGATAACAAAAAACTATGTTACCAACTTAGCAAATATAAATTTAGAAACAGGAGAAAGGCTGAGAAATGATTATATAGAAACTGTAACATATTCTTTTGAAAGAAATCATATGAAAGTCGAGGTTAAATTGGAGCCTTTAGAAGATTTTTATATTGGTTGGTATATGGGGCTTCAACATACTAGGGATAATTATAGAAAAGATGTTTATTTTACTTATGATAACGAAAAAAGTAGTTTAATTCAACAAACATCAAGTAGGATAGATTCAGGAACAAAAAATAATTCTCGAAATATGAATAGAATAACATTTAGAGATTTTAACGATAACAGTGTTCATATTTATATTGATAAAGATTATGGGATAGGTTATAACTATATAGGTAAAAATGATCCAATATGTTATTTAAGAGAAAGTTATATTAAAGCATATTACCATTTAGTTAAGAATGGGAATAATTTGATTGTTCATAAAGGACAGAAGGTTAAATATAGAGGAGGATATATCTTCACTAAAAATAATGCTGAAAATTCTACTAATGTAAGTGTCTTTTGGGAAGATGGAAAGAAAAAGGCTTATGTAGATTTTAGGTCAATAGCAACTGAAAATATAAACTATTTGGAAGTTGAAGAATCTATTAATTGTAGTTTGGGGGAAGGTGCTATTACAAGTACAACTAATAACGTTTATGCAAAAGTAATATTAAATTAAATTTAATTTAATGATGAATTTCAAGAGTAGTGAAAGCTAGTCTTTTTTTATTGCCTAAATTTACTTTTGATAATTATTGCGAGCTAACTTAAAT
>NZ_JANKAF010000024.1:0-29287 GCF_024622765.1 Clostridium mucosae
TTGTTTGAGGCATTGGACCGTCTGCTGCTGAACAAACTAAGATAGCTCCGTCCATTTGAGCAGCTCCTGTGATCATGTTCTTAACATAGTCAGCATGTCCTGGACAGTCAACGTGAGCATAGTGTCTATTTTCTGTTTGGTACTCAACGTGTGCTGTATTGATAGTGATTCCTCTTTCTTTTTCTTCTGGAGCCTTATCAATTTCATCATATTTGAATGATTCTGCTAATCCTCTGTTTGCTAATACTGTTGTGATTGCAGCTGTTAAAGTTGTCTTACCGTGGTCAACGTGACCGATTGTTCCAATGTTTACGTGTGGTTTACTTCTTTCGAATTTTTGCTTTGCCATTGTAAAATCCTCCTTTAATCTTTGTAATAAACTTTGCCTAGCGTTTTCTAGCTTTTGGGTAATATATTGAGCTCACTACAAAGACTAAAGCAATTTATCATTACAATAATCGCTACTAGTGAGCGTTCAACTATATTGGAGCTCACGATCGGGATTGAACCGACGACCTCCGCCTTACCAAGGCGACGCTCTGCCTACTGAGCTACGTGAGCATTGCCATCATAATATGGTTTATAGTTTAATATACCAATTATAAAGTTTACTATTGTTCAAAAAATTTGTCAATAAGAATTTAGTGACTTATTTTTCGGTATATAGACATTTTTCAAGCTTTCGTTTAACTCTTTGTAATGCATTGTCTATAGACTTAGCTTGCCTATCTAAATCACAGGCTATTTCCTGATAAGACTTTCCATCCAAATAGGACTGAAGTACTTCCATTTCTAAATCAGATAAAACTTTCGCCATTTCACCTTCTATATGTTCTAACTGTTCTTTTCCTATTATAAGTTCCTCTGGGTCAGTTATTTTTAATCCTGATAAAACATCAATTAAAGTTCTATCTGATTCTTCCTCATAAATAGGCTTATTTAAAGATATATATGTGTTTAATGGTATATGCTTTTGTCTTGTAGCTGTTTTAATAGCGGTTATTATTTGTCTAGTAATACATAATTCCGCAAAAGCCTTAAAACTTGTTAGTCTATCAGATTTAAAATCCCTTATAGCTTTATATAATCCTATCATACCTTCTTGGTAAATATCTTCTTTGTCTGCTCCAATGAGAAAATACGACTTAGCTTTAGCCTTTACAAAATTCTCATATTTTGATATTAAATAATCTTGAGCTCTACTATTTCCTTTTTTTGCTTCTTCAACTACTTCTTCATCTAACTTATTTTGAAATTCTACAAACAAGCTTACCTCTCTTTTGGTACTCTCCACTATATATCACCCCTTTAAGCCATACATTATAATAAGTATATATAAAGTATATATACTAGTAAACATTTATTTGCTACGCCTTATAGCCTCTAATTTTTTAAAGATATCTTCATCTATGTTATCTCCCAAATGATTTTTAGATGAATACATATTTTTCAACGTTTTATTTTTTATTCTTCCTTGAGTTTCTATAACTTCGTTATAAAATTCAAGAGCAGATATTCTTACTGCACCTCTTTGAAAAATAGTCTGTTGTTCAAGCCAATCTGATGTAACAACATAAACTTCAAATCTTCTACCTAAATTATGAACTTCTCTTTCTATGTAAGAATCTGCTGTTTCACCATCCTTTGTGAATACTGTACTTATATTACTGTTTATATCTTCTTTCTTTTCAATGCTTCTATTTACTTTATGTGCATCGAACACTATTATTATCTTACAATCTTCATAAACTGAATAATTATGTAAACTATCTATCAAGCTCTGTCTTGCCCCATCAAAGCTATAGTCCTTTTGCTTTTTTAGATTAGGCCAACTATTTATAACATTATATCCATCAACAAATATTATTTTCACATGTTACCTCTTTAACTATGCTATTTTAATAGTCTTCCCTTTAATATTTCATACATCATTATACCACCAGCAACTGAAGCATTTAAAGAGTTAATTTTTCCTATCATCGGAATTTTCACTAGCTTATCACATTTCTTTAAAGTAAGTTTAGATATACCTCTTCCTTCGCTACCTATAACCATGACACATGGGCCATTAAAGTCAACTTGATAGCTATATTCTTCTCCTGCTATATCTGCACCATATACCCATAGTCCTGATTCTTTAAGTTCATCTATAGCTGCATTAATATTTGTCACCTTTGCTATCTTCATATGTTCTATAGCTCCTACAGAACATTTATATACAGTAGATGTTATTCCAACATTTCTTCTTTTCGGTATTATTATTCCGTGAACTCCGCATAATTCTGCTGTTCTTATTATAGACCCTAAATTATGTGGATCCTCTATTTCATCTAGTATAACTATAAATGGATCTTCGCCTTTTTCCTTTGCATCCCTTAGCATATCTGCAATTTGGCAATACTTAAATGGTGTAACCAAAGCTATAACTCCTTGATGATTTGTACCATTACTCATAGCATCTAGTTTTTTCCTATCTACTTCCTTTAATACTAATCCCTTTTCTCTTGCAATATTTATTATTACTTTTATAGAGCCCTCCATATTACCATTTGCTATATATATACACTCTATAGTTCTATCACTTTTTAGTACTTCCATTACAGCATTTCTGCCTATAATTAAATCTTCTCTAGTTTCCACTTCACTTACAATAGAAGGATTTTCTCTAGTGTAATTATTCACTTCCTTATTTTCTTTAACAAATTGTCTTTTACCTCTAATAGGTGTGCCCTCGATCATTTGTCTTTCCATTCTAGCTTTCATTCTAGCTTCTCTATTTCCCTTAGTCATATAAGATCACTCCTTATTTCTATTATATACTTTTCCTTAGTTATGTTAACTGTATTTCTGTAGATTTTTCTAATATATTATATAGTCTTTCTTTATTTCCTATTAAATATAAATATCCTAATAGAGCTTCAAAGCCTGTTGCATTTCTATAATCTATAACATCTGCATTTTTAGGAACAGTTGCAGATTTTGTATTTCTTCCTCTTTTATAAATATACAATTCATCTTCTGTTAAAGTATCTTCTATATTATGCATTATTGCAGACTGACTTTTAGCTTTAACGTATCCAATTGCTTTCACATGCATTTTATGTGCAGATAATTCAGTATTATTAGATAGTATAAAATTTCTTATATATATCTCATATACTCCATCTCCTATTAAAGCTAACTGCAAAGGATTTAATCTCCTAGCTTCTTCTTTACTAAACTCTCTCACTCTTAAATCCTCTAACATACTTTTCTCTCCTTTAAATAAAGGCTGCACAACTGCAGCCTTCTAGACTAATTTACTTTTTTCCATCTAACTCCTTGAGGGGTATCTTCTAAAACTATATTTCTAGCTTTTAAATCATCTCTTATTTTATCAGCTAAAGCAAAATTTCTATCTTTCCTTGCCTGCTGTCTTTCCGCTATTAATTTTTCTATTTCTTCCTCTAAACTTCCTTTAGTAGACTTTTGAAGAATACCTAATGGATTTCCTAATTCCCTTATTAAACTTAATGCTGATTCACAAAGTTCTTTAGATGAATCTATTGATACATTAGTGTTTATATCTTTTATAAGATCAAATATTGCCGTAATTGCATCTGCTGTGTTAAAATCATCATCCATCTTTTCTATATATTTTTGTCTATATTTATCTAGAGATTCTAAATAAGCCTTTTCATTTTCATCCATAGTTTCTTTCTTAACTTCACTAATTAAGTTTTCTAAATTAGAAATAGCATTATATAATCTTTCTACTGATGCTTTTGCAGATTCTAATAAATCATCACTGAAGTTTAATTGTACTCTATAATGTCCTGATAACATTAAAAATCTCACTATATCAGCATCGTATTGTTTTAATATATCTCTTGCAGTTAAAAAGTTATTTAATGATTTAGACATTTTTTGATTATTAATATTTAAAAAGGCTCCATGTAACCAGTATCTTGCAAATGGCTTTCCTGTTAAAGCTTCACTTTGTGCAATTTCATTTTCATGATGTGGAAATGCTAAATCCATCCCACCGGCATGTATGTCAATTGTATCACCTAAAATCTTCTTTGCCATACATGAACACTCTATATGCCATCCTGGTCTTCCCATTCCCCATGGACTTTCCCAAGCTGGTTCACCCGGCTTTTGAGCCTTCCATACTGCAAAATCCATTGGATCTTCTTTTCTTTCATCTACATTTATTCTAGCTCCAGCTTGTAGGTCTTCTAAATTTTGACCTATTAACTTTCCATAGCCTTCAAACTTCTTTGTTCTAAAATAAACGTCCCCATCAACTTCATATGCATAATCTTTTTCAATTAAACCACTAACAAATTCTATTATATCTTGAATATATTCAGTAGCTCTTGGATTTATAGAGGCCCTCTTTATATTTAAACCATCAGCATCTTTATAATATTCGTCGATATATCTATCTCCTATATTTGAAACTGTAGTGCCTTCTTCATTTGCTTTATTTATCATTTTATCATCTATATCTGTAAAATTTTGAACATATTTAACATTATATCCTCTGTATTCTAAATATCTTCTTATTGTATCAAATATTATAAAAGTTCTACCATTTCCTATATGAAAGTAATTATATACAGTTGGTCCGCATACATACATCTTGACTTCTCCAGGTGTTAATGGTATAAATTCTTCCTTCTTTCTCGTTAAACTATTATAAACTTTCATCGAATTACCTCCTATCTTACAGATAATTTATTTTTCTCAAACTCTTCCCTAACTCTATTTACAGCTTCTTCTATTTTTATATTTTCCATTTCTGATGTTCTAAGTTTAAATTCTACTTCACCATCAACAATCTTCTTTCCAACTGTTATTCTCATTGGTATTCCCATAAGGTCTGAATCTTTAAACTTAACTCCTGCTCTCTCATTTCTATCATCTAGTATTACATCAACCCCAATAGCTTTCAATTCTTCATATATCTCGTTAGCAATTTTCATTTGTTCTTCATCCTTAATATTAACAGGAATGATATTAACGTGATATGGCGCTACAGATAAAGGCCAAACTATTCCATTTTCATCATTATGTTGTTCTATTATTGATGCCATTGTTCTTGTTACTCCAATACCATAACAACCCATTATAAATGGCTTTTCCTTACCATTTTCATCAATAAAGTTAGCATTCATAGCCTCTGAATACTTTGTTCCTAATTTAAATATATGACCTACTTCTGTTCCTCTTGAGATAGTTACTTTACCACCACAAACTGGACACTTTTCGCCTTCAGTTATATTTCTATAGTCTCCAACTATACCATCAAAGTCTCTTCCGTAATTTACATTTTCAATGTGATATCCTGTTTCATTAGCTCCCACAATAAAATTGTACATGTTTATAATTTCTTCATCAACTAATAATGCATCTACATTTATATTTATAGGACCAGCAAATCCAACTTGTGCATTAGTTGCTTTAAATACTTCTTCTGGAGTAGCCATATTTAAATTTGTAACTCCACCTAAGGCATTTGAAACCTTAACTTCATTTACTTCTCTATCGCCTCTAACCATTACTGCTACTATTTTCCCATCAGCATTAAATATTAATGTTTTAGCGAACTTCTTTTCAGTTGTATTGAAAAATTTAACTAGTTCTTCTATTGTCTTAACATTTGGCGTTTCAGTTTTAACTAACTCTTTTAATTCTTCTACTTCTGCTTTCTCTGCAGTTGATGGAGCTTTTTCTATATTAGCTGCATAATCACAAGCAGTACAGAATACAACATCATCTTCTCCTACTTCTGACTTCACCATAAATTCTGCTGAATTTGATCCTCCAATTGCTCCTGAATCTGCTTCAACTGGCTTAGCATCTATTCCACATCTGTTAAATATTTTAATATATGCTTCTCTCATTTTATTATAAGAAACATCTAATCCTTCTTGATCCTTATCAAAGCTATATGCATCTTTCATTACAAATTCCCTAGATCTCATAACACCAAATCTTGGTCTTCTTTCGTCTCTATATTTAGTTTGTATTTGATAAAGATTTATTGGTAATTGCTTATATGATTTAATTTCATTTCTTGCAATGTCAGTGAATACTTCTTCATGAGTTGGTCCAAGGCAAAAATCCCTATTATTTCTATCTTTAAGCCTAAACATTTCTTCCCCATAAACATCCCATCTTCCAGACTCTTGCCAAAGTTCTGCAGGTAAAACCGCTGAAGCTAGGAATTCTTGTGCACCTGCATTATTCATTTCTTCTCTTACTATATTCTCTACATTTTTTAAAACCTTTAATCCTAAAGGCATATAATTATATATACCTGATGCCATTTTTCTTATCATTCCAGCTCTTAGCATTAATTTATGGCTATCTATCTCAGCTTCTGCTGGAACCTCTCTTAATGTTGATATTAACATATTAGACATTTTCATTTCTGCTTCCTCCTGTTAATGTTATTATTTTATATGTATTTTTTAATTCTTGTTATTAGTGTATCTTTATAAATAATAAAAAAAGCCCACCCTAATTGCTTAGGGCGAACTTATATCGCGGTACCACCTAAATTTGTTCTCGAAAATGATAACGGTATTAAACCGATAGTTTTTACCTATAACTCCAAAGCTGGTTCAAATCCTATTGAAAATTTTACAGCCCATGAATTTTCTCTCTGAAAGGCGGATTTTACTATTCTTCTTCACTGTTTTAAGACTATTAATTTTTAGCTTAATTAATTATATATTCTACTAAAACTTATGTCAATATAATAAACTATGTATTATATTAGCTTTTCTGCAAGTATTAAATCCTCAGGGGTAGTCACCTTTATATTAGTATATTCACCTTTATATAAATACACTTTATGGTTATACATTTCTACCACCATTGTATCATCTGTAACATTAATATTATTTTCTTTAACTCTATTATGACACTCTTTTATTACTTCTAGCTTAAAAGTTTGTGGAGTTTGAATTGCAAGTAATTTACTTCTATCTGGAGTTGAATCAGAAAACCCATTTTCATCAACAACTTTTATAGTATCTTTTGGCATTACCCCAGGTGCCGCTGCTCCATAAAGCTTTGCATACTTTATACCATCTTTTATAACTCTTTCAGATACAAACGCTCTTGCTCCATCATGGATAAGCACAATCTCAGAATCATTTATTTTTTGTAATGCATTATAAACTGAATCCTGTCTTTCTTTTCCACCTTCAACTATCATATCAACTTTTAAAGAGTACTTTTCTAATATTTCTTTATTACAATATTCTATTTCGTCTTTAGGTAAAACTAAGATTATTTTATCTATTTCCTCGCAATCAGAAAACTTCTTTAAGGTATAATACAAAATTGGTTTGCCATTAAGTTCTATAAACTGCTTACTAATTTTAGCACCCATTCTTTTACCTTTTCCACCTGCTAAAATTATAGCACTTACCATATAAACACCTACTTACTATTCTTTCGCTTCTATTCTTTTGGTTTTCCAAATATCATTCTTCCAGCTGCTGTTTGTAGTACAGATGTTACTATAACTACGATTTGTTCTCCCATGAATCTTCTTCCACCTTCTACAACTATCATAGTTCCATCATCTAAGTACCCAATTCCTTGAGTAGCTTCTTTACCATCCTTAACAACAATAACCTTCATTTCTTCACCAGGAAGAACAACAGGTTTTATTGCATTTGCTAATTCATTTATATTTAGAACAGGTACGCCTTGGAATTCAGCAACCTTATTTAGATTAAAGTCATTTGTCACAACTTTTCCTTTAAGAGTTTGTGCAAGCTTTAATAACTTACTATCAACCTCTTGTATTTCTGGAAAATCACCTTCCCAAATCTGAGTTTCAATTTCAAGTTCTTTTTGAATTTTATTTAATATATCAAGCCCTCTTCTTCCCCTATTTCGCTTAAGAGAATCCGCTGAGTCTGAGATATGCCTAAGTTCATCTAAAACAAAGCTTGGTATAACTAATGGACCTTCAACAAATCCTGTTTGACATATATCAAAAATTCTACCATCTATTATTACAGATGTATCTAGCACCTTTGGATTATTTTTTGCATTTACTTTTGATTTCTTTTCTTTAACATTATTTTTCCTTAGGTTTACAAGAATATTTGATATGTCATCCCTCTTTTCAACAAATATACTAGCAAATATTATTGCAAATATTAAGTTTAAAAGCACAAATAATATTGGACCTAAGCCATATAAATCTATACGGTTTAATGGTAGTCCTATAAGAGACGTTAGTATTAACGATATTAATGCACCTAATCCACCATAAAGAAGTTCCGCCGCCGTAAGTCTTTGGATATTTTTTTCAATATATTCAATAACTTTAACAATAGAGTCATAAATACGTGGTGAAACAAAATATAATATAAGTCCAAATAATAAAGTTAAAATAATACGTAATGATATGATTGCAATTGGTTTAGATAAAAAAGACATTTCTTTTAAAATAGATATATTTAGTAGCATTCCACTAATGATATATCCACTAATAAATCCTATTATAGTAAATATAACTCTTATAATCTTTTTTAACATAATGTCACCTCCCTGTATTATTGTTTTAAATTTTATGCATCTATATACTTCCTTAGAAGTTTATATCATTATACCATATAAAGGTATTATCTAAAATGAAGAATTCTTAAAATCTTATTAATTTAAAATACCCCCTATAAAAATACAAGCATATTAGATATCATTATATTGAAGTTAGGCAAATAATTAACTTTACTAAAAATAATTATATTTTAAAAACAGCCATAATTTTTTTAAGGAGTTGAGGCATATGAAAGATATAATTTTTGATAATTTTCAAAATGATGTCAATGAATCATTACTACGTCATAAGAGCATTCTAGATATAGTAACTAAATATAGTGAATCTAGTGCTAGAGTCAATAGAGCACTAGCTAAGTCTGTGACTAATTGTGGTTGTATTAAAATATCAGCTAAAAAACAAGAAAACATATCTTCCAATAATGATGATATTAATAATTTTAATTATTCGTTAAATAATCATCTTGAAGGAAAACTTTGTGATAATTGTCGCGATATTATTGAAAATGAAATCGGAAACAATTTATTTTATCTTACTTCTTTATGTAATTGCTTAGATTTAAACTTATATGACATATTATTAAAAGAAGAAAATAAAATGAATATTCTAGGTAAATTTACACTTAGATAAACTCAAAGCAGGTCAGAAAGCCTGCTTTTGTATTATTATCTATTTGTTTTACTTTTATACATAATTTTACTAAATTTCATTTTTTAAATATATTTGTTCCTTTATTCTTCTTAGCCCATTTTTAATAGCTTTTGATCTTGCTTCACCTATTCCTTCAACTTTATCTAACTCATCAGTATCAGCTTCAATAACATACTTAAGCTCTTTAAAATGTTTTACTAAATTTTCAATTACTGATACAGGAATTCTTGGAACCTTAAATAAAATTCTAAAGCCCTTTGGTGAAATTAAGGAATCTACTAATGATGCTCCTGAATATCCTAAAACCTTGGCAATCAGATCTAAATCAACTAATTCATCTGAGCTAAGCATTTGAATTTCATTATATATTTCGTTATAATCCATATCCATCCTACAATAGTCCCTTATTAATAAAATCCCATCTCTTTCTATGAATCTTATAAGTTCACTAAGTTGCATTGAAATAAGTCTTCCTTCATTTCCAAGTTCAACTATATATCTTTGTATTTCTTCCACAACTCTCATAACCATCTCAGTTCTCTGTATTGCAGTTACAACATCAAAAATAGTAGTCAAATCCTGAAACTCCAATAAATTTAAATTATTTATCACTCTCTCTAGAACATTAACATATTTCTCTAGTGTTTGTATTGCTTGGTTTGCCCTCGCAAGTATTATACTACTTTCTTGAAGTACATACTTCAAATCTCCTTTATAGATAGTTATTATATTTCTTCTTTGAGAAATTGCTACAACTATATTGCCAGTTTGCTTTGCTACTCTATTTGCAGTTCTATGCCTGGTTCCAGTTTCATATGTTGTAAGTGTATGATCTGGTACAAGTTGTGTATTAGCACAAATGATTCTTTTTAAATCTCCACTTAATACAATAGCACCATCCATCTTAGCTAATTCATAAACATATGCTGGTGAATATTCTGAATTAATATTGAATCCCCCATCAACAAGATCCATCACCTCATCACCATCACCAATAACAACTAATCCCCCTGTTTTAGCTCTTAATATATTATCTAATCCTTCTCTCAAAGCAGTTCCTGGACTCATAAGCTTTAATATATTTTTTATTTCTTCATCATCTTTTATCCTCATACACTCACCTAATCCACTAGAATATCTTACTAATAGCCTCTCTTAAATTACTTACTCCTATTATATTTGTAGTATTACTACTAACTTTATCTTTGTTTCTTTCTGGAATTATAGCATTTTTAAAACCCATTTTTTCAGCTTCTTTAATTAACCTATCGCAGGACGAAATTGGCCTTATTTCTCCAGTAAGCCCAACTTCACCAACAATGACCATTCTTTCTAACTTAAAGCCTGTGTTTTTTACACTTGATAACAACGCTAATGCTAGACCAAGATCCCCAGTAGTACCATCTAAAGTAAGACCTCCAACTACATTTACATATACATCATATTTGTAAAATGGAACTTTCAACTTTTTTTCTAACACAGCAAGTATAAGCCTTAACCTTTGATTATCTATTCCAACTGCTGTCCTACTAGCCATATGAGTATTACTTTCACTTACTAATGCTTGCATTTCAACAAGTATAGGTCTAGTTCCTTCCATTATTCCTATAACAGCAGAGCCTTCTTGATTAAAGTTAGTATCCTCTAAGAATATTCTCGAAGGATCATATATTTCCTTTAATCCTTCTTCAGCCATTTCAAATACTCCAATTTCACTAGTTGTTCCAAAACGATTTTTCATAGTTCTTAAAACCCTAAATTCTTCAGTACGCTCACCTTCAAAATATAACACTGTATCAACCATATGTTCAAGAACTCTTGGCCCTGCAAGTTCCCCTTGCTTAGTAACATGCGCCACTATAAACAATGGTATATTTTGATTTTTTCCTATTCTCATTATTGCATTAGAACATTCTTTTACTTGTGATACACTTCCTGGAGCAGAAGTTACTGACTCTTTATAAACAGTTTGTATAGAATCAATTATTACGAAAACAGGATTCAATTCATTTATGTATGCCTCTATTAAATCAAGATTAGTTTCAGATAAAATGTATAGCTGTTCAGCATTCACGCCCAACCTATCCCCTCTAATCTTAATTTGCTCCTCTGACTCTTCTCCAGAAACATATAATACTTTTCCATATGATTTTGAAATTGAATTTGCTGTTTGTAGTAATAAAGTCGACTTACCTATCCCAGGATCTCCAGATATCAATGTTAATGATCCTCTTACTAATCCTCCTCCTAGAACTCTATTTAGCTCTTTTAAACCAGTATCATATCTTTGTTTTTCCCCTGATTTAATTTGTCCTATACTTTTAGGCATATTATCTAAAACTCTAACAGTGTTTATTTTACTTTTTATTTCCTTTTGAGTTTCTCTTACTTCTTCTACTAATGTATTCCATTTATTACAATCCGGACATTTTCCTAACCACTTAGGAGACTCATATCCACATTCTTGACAAACAAACATGGATTTAATCTTAGCCATAAAATTTACCTACCAATCTTATTAATTTTCTATATTAAATACATAAATGCCAGTATAGTATTAAGTCTACTATAACATTTATATATTATATATTTTTAATTTAAGTATATATTTTAATTCAATAATCTACACAGTTAAAATTAATAATACTATTTAATTAATATACTTAAATTAGAGCAATATGAATCAATAACTCTTTTCATATTTTATATAAGCTACTAAAACAGTAACTTAATTTGTATACTATAAATTACTTTTATATTCATCAAATTTTTAGATATTTATTGTAACTTATATATTGACTCTAGTTAAGCATTGCCCATAATTAATATATTTTAGCCTATACAACTTATACCTGCATAATTATTAAAATTACTATATTTAATATATCATAACAATATTATAAAACCAATCAATGATTATAAAAAAAAGAATTGTAATCTACTTCTAGTATTACAATTCTTAAAAATTCTTATATATTCTTATATATAAAGATACATATTACAATAATTTTGCTGCAGCTTCATCAACTATAACAACAACATCTCTGTGCATTTGTAGCATTGATGCTGGCATATTTGTACTTATCTTTCCACTTACCATAGCTTTTACAGCTTCTGCTTTTCCTTCACCGCTTGCTATAACTATTATCTTCTTTGATTTCATTATTCCACCAAGTCCCATAGTTAAAGCTTGTGTAGGAACCTCATCTATTGAGTTAAAAAATCTAGCATTTGCTTTTATAGTATCTTCTGTTAATCCTGTTAAATGAGTTCCTGATACTAGTTCTTCATCTGGTTCATTAAATGCTATATGTCCATTGTTGCCAATGCCTAATAATTGGAGATCTGTACCACCTAACTCAGCTATTTTAGAATCATATCTTATGCATTCTTCTTCTATATTTTCAGCTAACCCATTTGGAACATAAGTATTGTTCTTGTCAATATTAATATGATTAAATAAATTTTCATTCATAAAGTATCTATAACTTTGAGGATGATCTCCACTTAATCCTATATATTCATCTAAATTAACAGTCGTAACTTGTGAGAAATCTATTTCCCCTTCTTTATTCATTCTGATTAATTCTTTATACATTCCTATTGGAGAACCACCAGTTGCTAAGCCTAATATAGCGTTAGGTTTAGATTTTACTACTTTAGCCATTTCATGAGCCGCTTCCTTGCTTAACTCTTCATAATTCTTAGTTATTATAAGTTTCATCGTATTTTCCCCTCTCGTCTAGATATATTAACTTGCAAAATAAATTTATCTGATCTATATATTGCTTCTTCTAAGAAAATCATTTTATTATTATGATCATAAGTCTTACTTATAATCTTTAACATAGGTACTTGCTTATCCACACTAAACATTCCTTTTAATTCATCATCCATTATTACTGATGCTATTGAAGATTGTGAATAATCAACTACATAACCAAAGCCTTCTAATATCTTAAATAATGAGCCATTTAGCATTTCTTCATCAATATACCCACAGTAATCAACAGGTATAAAGACTGTCTCTAATGCTACACATTCATCATCAACTATACGCTTTCTTTTAATTTTATATATCTCATCTAAAGAAAATATATCTGCTAGGTGCTCTGGAGTATCTATTTTACAAAACTCAACAACTTCAGATTTTAATTTTTTTCCCATTTGCTTTATTATCTCTGTAAAGCTCATCATATCTTGTTGCTTGAAAGTTTGTTCACACACAAATGTTCCTTTACCTTTAATTCTTAAAAGAACACCTTCTTGCACTAATTCTCCTATTGCTTGTCTAATAGTCATTCTACTAACACCATATATTTCACATAGCTCTCTTTCACTCGCTATGCATTCACCCGGCTTCCATACGCCTTCAGATATTTTTGATATTAAATCATTTTTTAGTTGATAATAAACTGGAATTGGACTACTTTTATCTATCATTATTAAGCCTCCTATCAATATTATATTAAAAATCGTTATAGATGTCTAGACCAGTTGTGTAATTTATTTAATTTGTTATAAAAATTAAAATTTTGCAAAAAATAATCTTATAAACCATCAAGGAGATGATTTTATGATTAATAAAACATACTTTTCTAATATTCAATCTAGAAATATCATAAAAGATGATAATAAGAAAAATTTATCTGAAGATTTCTTGTCTAACTCTACGGACAATTCTTTAGATAATATGATTCTTAACTCAAATCTAGAAAATCAAAATATTATAAAGTGAATTTTATTTATATTTTCCCATTGATATAATACCATATTCTTTATTTTAATAAAATACAGGATATTTATTGTATTTGATGGTGAAATGGTGTAAAATTTATATTAAACAATATTAATTATCTATTGATAATAGCAAAGGAGTGTTTATCCAATGGTTAAAGTTTATAGTACAAATTCTTGTCCATGGTGCGTAAAAGCAAAAAATTATTTAAAATCAGTTAATGTTGAATTTGAAGATTTAAATGTACAAGAAGATATGACTGCTAGAGATGAAATGATTAGCAAATCAAAACAAATGGGAGTTCCTGTTTTAGATATAAATGGAACAATTATTGTAGGTTTTGATAAAAATGCTATAGATTCAGCTTTAAATATTTAATATTTGAACATAAGGGAGATATAGTATATCTCCCTTTAATAAAAACTATATAATAAAATAGAGGAGTGATTTTATCACTCCTCTATTTTAATTAGATTATCTAACTAAATTAATTACTGTTGCCTTTGGTCTTGACATAGATTCTATTGAATATCTAATTCCTTGAGTACCAATCCCTGAAGCTTTAACTCCTAGGAATGGGAAATGATCTGGTCCTCTTTCAGTTTTATTATTAACTTGAACTGTCCCAACCTCTAATCTATCTGCCACATAGAATGCTTCATTTATATTTTCAGTAAATACAGATGATTGTAATCCATATTCTGATCTATTAGCAATTTCTATAGCTTCATCTTTATCTTTAACTCTTATGATAGGTAATACTGGTCCGAATGGCTCTTCCCAAGCTAATCTCATATCTGTTGTTACATTATCAAAAAGAGTTGGGTAAATCATATTTTCTTCTCTAGTTCCTCCAACAAGTAAATGAGCACCTTTTTCTCTTGCATCATCTATAAGTTCCCAAACAAAATCAGCTGATTTACTGTCAATTAGTGGAACTATATCTACATCTTCTTCTAACGGATTTCCTATTTTTAATTTTTCAACTCTTTCCTTAACTTTTTCAACTAGCTTATCAGCTACTTTATTAACAACTAAAATTCTTTTAACAGCTGTACATCTTTGACCTGAATAAGAATACGCTCCAGCAACTATATTAGATGCTGCAAGATCTAAATCTGCATCTTCTAACACTATTGCTGCATCTTTACCTCCAAGTTCCATAAGTAATGGAACCATTGTTGTTATCCTTGATATCCTAGTACCAACTTCTGTACTTCCTGTAAAGTTAATAAAGTCTATTTCAGGATGTGTAACTATATAATCTCCTATTTCACTACCTCTTCCTGTAACAGTATTTAATACTCCAGCCGGAACACCTGCTTGCTCAAATACCTTGGCTAAATATAATCCACATAAGCTACCTTGCGTAGCTGGCTTTAAAACTACAGAATTACCTGCAACCAAAGCAGGTGCTATTTTTGATGCTGCTAAATTTATTGGATAGTTAAATGGAGATATCGCTAACACTACTCCTAGCGGTTCTCTAGTAACTAATGATATTTTATTTCTCTTAAATCCTGGGAAACTATCCCCTGGTATACTTTCTCCAGATAAATTCTTTGCTGTATCCGCAGTAAATTTTATATAATCAGCTGATCTTAATATTTCTGATTCAGCACTCTTCTTATCTTTACCTATTTCTCTCATCATTATATCAGAAAGATCTTCAACTTTTTCTACCAATAGATCAGCAGCTTTATATAATATTTCTGATCTCTTACTAACTGGAACATCTCTCCACGCCTTTTGAGCTACTTTCGCACTTTTTATAGCAAGATCGACTTCTTCTGTAGTCATTGCTGGAACTTTTCCTACTAAGCAATTTCCAACTGGTGAATATATCTCTATAAATTTTTCGCTTGAGCTACTAACCCATTCACCATTTATTAAATTTCTAAAAGTTCTTTCTTTTCCTCTTATACAACTAAACATTATATCACCTACTTATTACTTATTTTTAGCTAGTTCTATCTTATTCTTATCAAAACCAACTATTATTTCTCCATCTATATCAATTACTGGTACAGTTCTTTGACCTGATACCTTGAACACTTCTTCTCTATCTTCATGCTTATCAGCTACATTTATCTCTTTATAGTCCCATCCCTTCATTTCAAAAAATCTCTTTGCTTTTATACATGATGGGCACCATGATGTTGAATATATTTTTATCATATTATCTCTCCTCTAATCTTTCTTTAAATCTCCATTAATTATTTTTTACTTTCTACTACGTATTTTTCTGCTTGTAATGCTGCTATAGTTCCATCTGCAACAGCAGTTGTTATTTGTCTATATTCTTTTTCCCTAACATCTCCAGCTGCATAAACACCTTCAACGTTAGTTCTCATACATTCATCAGTTTTTATATAACCATTAGAAGTCAAGTTTATATAATCCTTGAAATGATCTGTTTTTGGTACTGTTCCTATAAATCCAAATACAGCATCCATAGGTATCTCTTTCTCAGATCCATCTTTAGAATTTTTTATTATAGCTTTTTCTACAAAGTCATTTCCATCTACATTAACTAAATCTTCATTGAATAAAACTTCTATCTTAGGATGATTCATAACTTCTTCAATCGTAGCTTTTTCACCATTAAAGTAATCATGTCTTCTTATCATAACTACCTTTGAAGCAAATCTAGTTAGGAATAGAGCTTCTTCTAAAGCAGAATTTCCTCCACCTACAACTCCGATTATTTTCCCTTCATACATTGCACCATCACAAACTGCACAATAATGAATTCCTTTTCCTGCAAACTTTCCTTCATTTGGAATAGGTAATTTCTTAGGAGTTGCACCTGTTGCTATTATTACAGTTTTAGTTTTATATAAATAACTATTAGTTTCGATTATTTTTTCTTCTCCACTAAAATCAACTTTTTCAACCATATCGAATTCATCTATTTCAGCTCCAAGCTCCTCAGCTTGCTGTTGCATTAAATCAGCAAGTTCTGTTCCTGAAACCTTTTTAAAGCCAGGATAATTTTCTATTGTATAACTATTTCTGACTTGACCTCCAAGAATTTGGTCTTCTAATAAAAGCATGTCTAACTTAGCTCTTGTTGCATATATTGCCGCAGTTAAACCTGCTGGTCCACCACCGATTATAATTAACTCTTTATGTTTAACTTCTTTACTCATGACTCGCTCCTTCTACCCCCCAGGGGTATTTCTTTAATCTAATTATATGCTTCTATAAATTAAAATGCAACTATTTTTAAATAGTAATTTTTATCAATTATCCTTATTTAACTTTTCTTCTCTTAATATTATTACTCGTTACCTAATAAATTATTAATAAATAAAAACAAGAGAAGATTTCTCCAAATGGAAAATCTTCTCTCTATACTATGATATATGCTTAAAATAAAGTTCCTCTCCATTGCAATATACTTCTAAATTATCTCCACCTTTAATGCAACCTTTTAACATCTCTTCACTTAACTTATCTTCTAATTCTTTTGTTATTATTCTTCTTAATGGTCTTGCACCATAATTAGTATCTACACCTTTATTTACTAGGAACTGTTTACTATCTTCATTTAAGTTAATTGTTATTTTTCTTTCTTTAAGCTTATCTATGGTATTATTTAACATTAAATTTACAATTTTTAATATATCACTATCTTTTAATTTATGAAAAACAATTATATCATCAATTCTATTTATAAATTCTGGTTTGAATTGCTGCTTAATTTCTTCCATAATATTTTTTTTCATCTTTTCATACTCGCTATCAACTAAACTATTTGAAGTTGAAAATCCTAAAGTATTTTGTTTCTTTATATCATGAGCTCCAACATTAGATGTCATTATAACTATTGTATTTTTAAAGTTTATAATTTTCCCCTTACTATCTGTAAGTCTTCCATCCTCCATTATTTGCAATAATATATTAAATACATCTGGATGAGCCTTTTCTATTTCATCTAATAATATAACTGAATAAGGATTTCTTCTTACTGCTTCTGTTAGCTGTCCACCTTCATCATAACCAATATATCCTGGAGGGGCTCCTATTAGCCTTGCTACAGAATGCTTTTCCATATACTCTGACATATCTATCCTAATTAAATTTTTCTTATCACCAAACATAGCTTCTGCTAATGCATTTGATAATTCTGTTTTCCCAACCCCTGTTGGTCCACAGAATATAAATGTTCCTATCGGTCTATTAGGATCCTTTAAACCAACTCTTGCTCTTCTCACTGCTTTAGCAACTGCCTTTACAGCTTCTTTTTGCCCTATAACTCTTTTATGCAGTGTATCTTCAAGCTTTAATAATTTTTCTGATTCTTGCTCTGTTAATTTCTCTAAAGGAATTTTAGACCAACTTGATACTACTTTTGCAACTTGTTCCCTGTTAACAATATAATTATTGCATTCAATATCGGTCCTATCCATCTTTAAATTATACAGTTTATCCTTTAATTGTTTTTCTTTATCTCTTAAGTATGCTGCTCTTTCAAAGTTTTGATTTTTTATTGCTTCTTCTTTTTCTTTATCGTTATTCTCTAATTGAAGTTGTAAATTTATTATATCTGGTGGTGAAATTAGATTCTCTATTCTTACTTTTGAAGATGCTTCGTCAATTAAATCAATAGCCTTATCTGGCATGAATCTATCTGTAATATATCTATCTGATAACTCTACAGCTGCTTCTAAAGCTTCATCTTCTATTTTTACCATATGATGAGCTTCATATCTTTCCCTAAGGCCTTTTAATATATTTAATGTTTCTTCTTTTGATGGCTCTTCAACTCTAACTGGCTGAAATCTTCTTTCTAAAGCTGAATCTTTTTCTATATGCTTTCTATATTCATCTATAGTTGTAGCACCTATACATTTTATTTCTCCTCTTGCTAAGGCAGGTTTTAAAATATTTGATGCATCTATGGCACCTTCAGCTCCCCCTGCTCCAACAATAGTATGAATTTCATCTATAAATATTATTATATCTTTAGAACTTCTTATTTCATCCATTACTTTTTTTAATCTATCTTCAAATTCTCCTCTATATTTTGCCCCTGCTAACATAGAAGTTAAATCTAATGAAATTATTACTTTATCTTTTAGTATTTCTGGTACATTTCCATTGACTATTCTTTGGGCCAATCCTTCAATAACTGCTGTTTTACCTACTCCAGGCTCTCCAATTAAACAAGGATTATTTTTTATTCTTCTGCACAGTATCTCTAATATTCTTCTATTCTCATTTTCTCTTCCTACTACTGGATCTAATTTTCCTTCCTTAGCCATCATAGTTAGATTCCTTCCATACTGATTTAATAGAGGAGTTTTGACCATTTTTTTCTTATTCTTATCTTCTATCTTTATTTCCTCTACTTCCTTATCATATAGATAATTACTTATATCAGTTTTTATTAATTTAAAATCTAACTTTAATGTAGAAAGTATTGTATAAGCTACCCCTTCTTTATCGTCTAATAAAGCTAACAAAATATGCTCTGGATTTATATAATTATGATCATATATTCTTGCTTTTACTAGACTATCATCAAATAATCTCTTTGTTCTAGGATTAAGTAACATCTCACCTACTGATATATCTATATCTCCAAAACCAAGATAATCTTCTATAAGCTTTCTCACTTTATCAATAGTAGCTCCATTAATATATAGGACTTGCTTTGCATAACCACCTTCTTTTAGCAACCCTAAAAGAATATGCTCAGTTCCTATATATCCGTGCTTAAAATATTGTGACTCTTTTTGAGCCTCTACTAGTACTAATTGTGCCCTCTCTGTTAACTTCCCAAAAATCATACATACCTCCATACCCTATTGCTAAAATTAACAACTACACAGATAAACCTTGGCCACTTAAAATATTTTACGATAATATAACTGTAATAATTCCTTTTAACATATCAGCTCTTAATTTATTTTTATCCTCAACAGATACTAGAGTTCTGTCATTTAAAGATATCTTTATTATTTCATATTCCTTTTCTGTAATATTTTTAGTATCTTTTAAATGATCTAGTATAGATAATGCGCTTCCATATGTTATACTTTCTCCTATCGAAGTATTTATTAATGACAGCCTTTCATCCTTATCATCGTATGTTATTTTTTTTATTACTATGCACCCTCCACCGCCTCTTTTACTTTCTATTATATAACCTTTTTCATAAGTAAACCTTGTTGTTAGAACGTAATTGATTTGTGATGGTGCACATGAGAATTTATCTGCTAATTCATTTCTTTGAATTAATACTTGTCTTTCTCTTTCTTCATCTATCATATCTTTAATAAAATTTTCTATTGTATCTGAAATTCTTGCCATATTTACACCTTCTTAAACCTATTTTTTAAATTGACCTTCTTTGACTTTTATTATATATTATAAATTTTAATATGTCCATTTTACTAATTTTATTTTCTAAAATAAAAGCGAATGATATTAAGTTTTTTATCCAAACTATATATTGAGAGGTGAGTAAATATGGAAATTAAATGGATTGATAATACAAGTTTTTTAATAAAAAATTCTACTGGTAAAAGGATTCTTTTAGATCCAATGCAAATATATCCCTATATAGAAAAATATGATTTAAATCCTGATATAATTACATTTAGTCATACTCATAATAATGAAATTATTAATGAATATGTTAATAAAGACTGTATACTAATAAATTCAGCTTGTTCATTTTCAAATGATTTTGTCACATTAGAAGGATATAAAACATTTAAAGATGACATTTCTGGATATAAACGCGGCGAAAACATAATATATTTATTAAACATAGATAAATTTAGAATTTGTCATCTTGGCACCTTAGGACATCAGCTTGATGATGACTTATTAGATAAGCTAACTAATTTAGATTTTTTATTTATTCCAATAGGCGGTCATTTTTGTTTGGATGGTTTTTCTGCTGCTAAACTCGCCTTACTCTTAAAACCTAGATATATAATTCCAATGTTTTTTAAAACCTCTTCTGAATACTTTTATTTAGATGGGCCTCATAAATTTTTATCTTCATTAAAAAATATTTTATCCTATAATACAAATACTATATATTCTAATGATTTATCTTTTAAAGATAGATGTTCTGTAATATTATTATCTGCATAAAAATAAAGAACCGCTATAATTAGCGGTTCTTTATGTAAAATTATGCTTGTACTGGAGCTCCTACTGGACAAACATTTGCACAGTTTCCACAATCTATGCAAGTGTCCTCATCGATAACGAATTGAGTATCTCCTTGGCTTATAGCATTAACTGGACATTCTGCAGCGCAAGCACCACAGTTTACACATGAATCTTCTATTTTGAATGCCATAAAAAGCACCTCCTAATATTATGAATTTATTTCACAATCTATTTTATCATAAGGATTTAAATTTTTAAAGACTTAAGAAGAATTTATATAATATGATACTTCACTTTATTTTTCTATTATTTTGTTTATATTATACTATAGCCTACTTCTTCAATAGACATAATGATTTTATCTTCAGTTATACTTTTATCATCATATACTACACTTACTTCTTTTTTAGATAGACTTACCTCACAAGCAATAACCCCTTCATTATGTGCCACAGCTTCTCTTATGCTAATAACATCATCATTTGTATTAAGATTTGCAACCTTTAATAGTGATTTCATTAAGCTCTCCCCCTTAATTATCTTTTATAAGATCCTTTATTAACTTTTTGTCTTCTGGTGATTCTATTTCTAGTTTTATGTCTGATTCATCTACTGAGTCTTCATAACTACCTTCAACAAGCTCAATATCATCTATTTTAAATTCTTCTACTACTTCTTCATCGCCTCTTCTATATTTGACCTTCACACTTTCCTTAACAGTACTATTGCTTATAACTTCACCAGTAATATCTCCCATAGAAACAATAGATCCTGCTTTAGGCAATCTCTGTCTTATATCTTCATATGTGCTTTGCTCATAATTTAAACAGCACATTAACCTGCCACATATTCCTGATATCTTTGTTGGATTTAAAGATAAATTTTGCTCTTTTGCCATCTTTATAGATACAGATGCGAAATCTCCAAGGAATGTAGAACAACATAAAGGTCTTCCACATGGTCCTAGCCCGCCAAGCATTTTAGCTTCATCTCTAACCCCTATCTGTCTTAATTCTATTCTTGTTTTAAATATAGTTGCTAAGTCTTTTACTAATTCTCTAAAGTCTACTCTTCCATCAGCTGTAAAATAGAATATAACTTTATTATTATCGAAAGTATACTCTACATCGATTAATTTCATATTTAATCCATGTTCTTCTATTTTCTTTAGGCATATATCTAAAGCATCCTTTTCCTTCACTTTATTATCCTTATGTTTATTTATATCATCTTCTTCTGCAACTCTTATAACACTCTTTAATGGTGCCACTATATCAGTTTCTGGTATTTCTTTAATACCAATTACACATTCTCCAAACTCTATTCCTCTCGCTGTTTCTACAACAACAAAATCGCCTTTTTTTACATTTAAATCGCTTGGATCAAAATAATATATTTTACCGGCCTTCTTGAATCTTACGCCTACAACTTTTATCATTATTTAAACCTCCATAAAACCTATAAGCATCACTCTAATCGTTAATTGAAAGTTAGAATTACTTAATAATGTTACTCTAGCGTCCCCAATTTTATCGATTATTTTATTAAGCTTCTTATAGGACATTTCAATAGCTAATTGTTTTATATTTTCTATTTTATCCCCATTTATTATTCCACTAGTATCGCTTATTTCTTTATAGACAATTACGTCTCTTATAAAGGAGGCTAAAATGTTTAGTATTTCTTCTTTTCTATCTTTAAACGATAATATCTTATCTTCAAAGTCTAAAAGACTTTTCGTATTACTACTAACTAATGTATATAATAAATCAATTAATATGTTTCTTAAATCCTTTAATGAGGAATCCCTTAGAAAATCCTCAGCTTTTCCTGGGATTCCTTCACTATATGCAATAGCAGCATTAATTTCATCACTACTACAATCATCAATTCCTAAACTTTCTATATAAATCTTAACTTCATTCTTTGTTAGTGGAGTTAACTTATATACTTGACATCTTGATTTTATAGTATCTAAAATAAGCTCTAAACTCTCACATAACAGAATAATAAAAACACCTTTTGGTGGTTCTTCTATAGTCTTTAAAAGAGCATTCTGTGCTTGTACTGTCAACTTATTTCCATCATAAATTATAATAACTTTTTTATCGCCTTCAAATGGCTTCTTATTTATTTCATCAACAATTTCTCTTACATCATCTACCCCAAAAGAGGCTTTTTTAGATCTATAATTTACAATGTCTATAGAATTTCTATCTTCACGCACCCCTAATATACTTTTAGCTAGTATATTAGCTAAACTACTCTTTCCAATTCCATCTTCTCCAACAATTATATGTGCATGGGAAATTTCATCTTTCTCTATTCTTTTTTTAAAACTATCAATTATTCTTTCGTGCCCAATAAATTTCCCCATTACACCCTCCAATGTAATTATATTTTAATAAATTGATCTACATCTATAACGAATATAGTAGCTCCCCCAACTTCAATTTCTATAGGGTATGACATATACATGTCAACATTTCCTGTGATAGGGGTTGGCGTTGTTATAACTTGTTTTCTAGTTTTACAAACATCTTCTACAACATCTATAACCGCTTGAACTTTATCTTTTTCAACACCTATAATTAAGGTTGTATTTCCTGATTTTAAAAACCCTCCAGTTGATGCTAACTTAGTAACTCTAAAGCCTGCTTCTGTAATTGCATCTACTAAATCTAAAGCATCATCATCTTGTACCATAGCTATTACCAATTTCATATTAACCCCTCCAATAAAATTATACTCCTATAATAATATTCTATCATAAAAGATATATAAATTGATTAAAATTTTTTCTCTCAATATATTTTATTTAATAAAATCAGTAATTATTTCTTTTACAACCTTAAAAACTTCATCTATTGATTTTTCTGCATCGATTTTTACAAACTTCTCTTTATTTTCTTTATATAGTTTTAGATATCCATCTCTTACTTTATTATGAAAATCTATTTTTTCTAAATCTAATCTATTTATTTCTCTATCTTTATTTTTATTTATTCTATCTAATCCTATTTCTGGTGATATATCAAATAATATATTTAAGTCTGGCATATATTCACCTACTGCAAATTTATTTATTTGATATATTTCATCTACTCCTATATTTCTAGCATATCCTTGGTAAGCTAGTGATGAGTATATAAATCTATCACATAAAACTATAGTTCCTCTATCAATTTCAGGAATAACTTTTTCAACTAAGTGTTGCCTTCTAGCGGCAGCATATAGTAATGCTTCTGTTCTGCTGTCCATTTTTGTATTCTTAGTATCTAATATTACTTCTCGTATATCTTCTGATATTTTAATTCCACCTGGCTCCCTAGTCTTAATACACTCTATATTACCTTGAACTAGATAATCATATACCATGTCCAATATTGTGCTCTTACCAGATCCTTCTCCACCTTCAAATACTATAAATTTTCCTTTGTCCATTATTTATACCTCATGCTATTTAAAAATTGTAGTTGCTTAATATCCACTCTTTTATTCTATCTTTATAAAAATTATACTCAAAATCATCAACTGTCATTGTTGCTATCTTATCATTACAATAATGGCATAATAAGCTTTTCTCTATAATTATATCACTATATACTTCTTTCCCACAAATCTTACATTTATTTTCATTTTTATCTATTCCTTTTATTAATAAATCCATACTATCCCATCCTTTTATAATAATTTTATTATAATTCTCACCAAATAACATTATTTCTATACTAAAAAAGCCTATATATAAATGAAAATTCTTTATATCTAGTCTAAATAATAATATTTATATAAAGCATTTATATTGAATTTATATAGAACTTTAAATACACATTTCAAATTTACTATCTTATTAAATATTTAATAAATAATTATTTGAATTTAAGGGAAAATTAAAAACAAGATAATTTGGGAGGAAAATAATATGAAACAAGAAATGATTTATTATTTAGAAAAAAATAAAGATGACATAAAGAAATTAAATGATTATTTATACAATAACCCTGAAGATAGTTACAATGAATATAATAGTTATAATTATATTTGTAATTTCCTAGTTGATCATGATTTTACTGTAAAAAAGGAATTTTTAGAATTAAAAACGTCCTTTTATGCATCTAAAGGAAATGGTCATCCTAAAGTATGTTTTTTATGTGAATATGATGCTGTTCCTGGCGAGGGACATTTAACTGGTCATAACTTATTAACATCAACTTCAATTGCTGCTGCTTTAACCCTAAGTTCTATTATTGAAAAAATAGGTGGTACTATAATACTGATAGGCTGCCCTGGTGAATATCTAGGAGGAACCAAATCCGTTATGGTAAAACAAGGTGTCTTCGATGATATTGATGTTGTTTTAGTTGCACACCCTGATACTATAACCTCAGAAAGTGGAAGCTCATCTGCTATAATACCATTAAGTATAAAATTTATAGGTCATAGTGGATTAAGCTTTTTAAATAAAGGTACATATACATCTCTAGACGGTATTCTTTTAACATTTAATATTTTAAATTCATTATTAAAGGGATTCCCAGAAGATGTAGAAGTAAACTCAATATTATCTAATGGCGGTTTTACCCCTTTACTATTACCGCTAGAATCTGAAGCTAAATTTTATATTAGAGCTAAGGAAATGGATATGGCTAAAATTGCAGAAAGCAAGTTGAGAGAAATTGCTATTTATGTTTCAAAGCTTATAAGAGTTCAATATTCAATATCTTTATATGAACCCGAAAATGAAGAACTAATAACTAACAGAACTTTAAATAGATTATTTAGCCATAATTTAAAGGAAAATGGTATAATAAATATTTCTGGTCCAAGAGATATTTATTCTGGATTAAGCTTAGGAATTGTTAGTAAAAAGGTTCCTTGCATTCATCCTTATATATCAATAGTTCCAGATAACAGCATAAAGTATGGTACAAAAGAATTTGCTAAAGCCACAATATCTGATTATGGCTTTGAAGAAGCAATGAAAGCTGCTTTATCTTTATCCTTTACAGGGCATGATATTATATTAAATGAAAATCTTTTATCAGAAGTAAAAAATGAATTTTATAAAAAATAGGCTCTATATAGAGTCTATTTTTCTATATAGAGCCTTTTATTATATAATTTCTTTTCTTACTAACTTACATTTCAACTCTCCATGTTTTATTAACTTAGTAATAAATTTATCGCTTGGCTGAAATTTAATTTTTTCGATTTTATCTCCATTTTTAAAAATGCAATAATATGACTTTGTATTAATTCTATTACATAAGTATCTTTTTGATTTTTTTAAAAATTGATATTCTTTAGGTATAGATGATCTCTCACCTATATACAATACATCAGAAATTCTTATACTTTCTAAATTTTTTTCTTCTTTATTATTAATTAGATTTATTATAAGCTTGTCTGCTATCACTGCATATTTATAAGACACTGAACAACTTCTAATTTCTTTAACAATCAAAATTATAGTTACTAACACTAGAGATATATTAAATATATGACCAATTATATGTCTATTATATTTAGATCTTTCTACTGCTTCTCCTAAATATAATGTAGTTGTTATCACAAGTAAGATCATTGAAATAACTGGTACTCTCTTTTTAGCAACAACTTCTCTATGCATCATTTCCTATTTATCCCCCATCAAGATATTACTTTATTCGTTTAAGCAATATTGTGATTATACTAATTATCCGTACTTTTATCCACATTAATATTTAATAATTAATAGGCTTATTTTTATCATCTCTTTTGATTGAATTAAATTATTTTCTGAATATACATTTTTTCTTTTGATATCTTCATTTATCTATATCAATAATTTTAAAAATAAAAATTTAATTATCATAGTACAAACAAGCATATTAATAGTATAATTATCTTTGAGATTTACTTAAGGAGGTTAATTATGATACAAATTTATAAAAGCATTAGTGAACAAAATCCATCACTGAAAATTCTTGATAATCTAGAGCCAGGTTGTTGGATTAATATTATAGCACCTTCTGATGAAGAATTAATTTTAATTTCAAAGAAGACAGGTGTTCCATTATCATTTTTAAAAGCTCCATTAGACGATGAGGAAACTTCTCGTATAGATATAGAAGATAATTGTTTATTAGTTGTAGTAGATATTCCATTTACTGAAATGGAAGATAACTCACTTACATATGATACATATCCTTTAGCAATTATTCATACAGAAAAGCAACTTATAACAGTATGCCTAAAGAATAGTCGTATTTTAACTGATTTTATAAATGGTAAAGTGAAATCATTTTATTCATTTAAAAAATCAAGGTTTATATTACAAATATTAAATAGAATATCGAATTCTTACTTAATTTATCTAAGACAAATAGATAAAAAGAGTTTAATGATAGAAAAAAGATTGCATAAATCTATGAAAAATAGAGAACTTATTCAACTACATTCATTAGAAAAATCATTGGTTTACTTCTCTACATCACTTAAAGCAAATGAAATTACTCTTGAAAAAATGCTAAAACTAGATATAATGCAAAAATATGAGGAAGATCAAGATGTTCTAGAAGATGTTATAATTGAAAATAAACAAGCTATTGAAATGACTGAAATATATAGTAATATTCTTGCAAGTACAATGGATTTCTTCGCTTCTGTTATTTCAAATAACCTGAATATAGTTATGAAAGTTTTAGCTTCTGTTACAATATTAATGGCAATACCTACTGTTATTGGTGGTATATTTGGAATGAATTTTATAAAAATGCCACTAATTAATAATGAATATGGTTTTGAAATTACAATGGTTATTACATCAATATTAACTTTTGGTGCAGCATATTTATTGTATCGAAAAGATATGTTTTCATAGAAATAAAGCTAGTTATCAGTACTAGCTTTATTTTTTTTGTAGTATATTTACATATAAATAATTTTAAGTAGGTGTATATGTTGTTAAAATTAAAAACATTAGATAGTTCTGCTACTATCGGTATTATTGCTCCGGCATCATCAGAATCTAGGGAATTTATAGATAAAAAAATCGATGTATTTAAAAAGCTAGGATTTAAAATAAAAAAAGGTAAGCATTTATATGATTCTTATGGATATTTAGCTGGAGATGATAAAGCCCGTGCTGATGATCTTAATTCCATGTTTGCTGATAAGGACGTAGATGCTATAGTTTGTCTTAGAGGTGGCTACGGGTCAATTAGAATGGCTTCTTATTTAGATCTAAAACTGATAAAGAATAATCCCAAGCCCTTCTGTGGATATAGTGATATAACCTTATTGCTAAATTATATTAATAAAACTTGTAAGTTTACGACATTCCATGGTCCAATGATAACATCTAATTTTGATGATATCATGACTAAAGAATACTTCTTAAAAATTTTTTCAAATAAAAATTCTAAAATAATATACAACTTGAAAGATATATGTGTGGATAATTATCTAGTATGGAACAAACAAAATTTTAAAGGTAATATCGTTGGAGGAAATTTATCAATAATTTGTTCTACAATTGGGACTCCATATGAAATAGATTTTAAAGATAATATTCTACTTATTGAAGATGTCAATGAAAGCCCTTATGCTGTGGATAGAATGTTATCACAACTAATTTCCTGTGGAAAACTTCAAAAGCTTTGTGGAATAATGATAGGATATTTTACTGACTGTACAAATAAAGATACTGATTTTTCAATAGATGAGATTATAAAGCAAAAATTACTCCCATTAAATATACCTATTATTCAAGGTCTTCCTATAGGTCATGATTATCCTAATATAACTATTCCAATAGGCTCATTATTCGAATTCCTATCCGATAATGATTTACTTATTCAAAAAAAGATAATTTTCAAATAAAAAAATCCTACAAGTAATCTTGTAGGATTTTTTGGAGGCGCCACCCGGATTTGAACCGGGGAATAAAGGTTTTGCAGACCTCTGCCTTACCACTTGGCTATAGCGCCATACCTGGTGGCTCGACCAGGAATCGAACCAGGGACACGAGGATTTTCAGTCCTCTGCTCTACCGACTGAGCTATCGAGCCACATTACCTGGCAACGTTCTACTCTCCCACACAGTCTCCCATGCAGTACCATCGACGCTGTAGAGCTTAACTTTCCTGTTCGGAATGGAAAGGAGTGTTTCCTCTACGCCATCATCACCAGATTTCAGAGTG
>NZ_JANKAF010000025.1:0-28899 GCF_024622765.1 Clostridium mucosae
GAGGATAGTATAGGAAGAATAGCATTAATAGAATTAGACTATGATACTTATAATATTATTTTAAGAAATAGAGGTAAAGCATATATAACTGGAGAAACTAATTTACTTCAAGCATATTGGAAAGTAGCTTGTATGGTAGCTAAGGAGGAAAATAAAAATTGAGTAAATTCAATTTAAATTTAAGTTATAAAAACATTCTTATATTAAAGCATTCATTAAGAGATAGGATAAAAAAAGATAAAGGAGATTATGAAGTGTTGAAACATTTAGGTGATAACAAGTTAACTGAAGAAGGCAAAAAGTTTATAAAGGATCACGAGGAACATATAATGTGCATGGAAGCGTTAGATGAAGAAATAAAATGTACGGGGTATAGACATGGTAGAAACATATTTGGAAGTAAATATAATTAATACTTGATTAGTGTTAAAATAGTAATTAAGGAATAAGGAGGTAGATCATGAAAAAAACTAATGAAAAAAAGATATATGACTTAATATTTGAGCATTATTATCCTTTAATTACTGGTACCAAAAAACCAAATGTTCAGTCTGTATCAGAAGAAAATTCAATACCATATGAAGAAATAATTAAACATAATGACTATGGAGCAACTCTTAAACCAGGTACAATTATGGTAGATATTGACGATATGGACAAGGCTAAAAAAGTAAAAACAATAATTGAAACTCTCAAAACTAACTGCATAATTATACAAACTGACTCAGGTATGCATTTTCATTTTATTAATACTAATATTAAATCTAATAAGCAACATTATTTCACACCTTTGGGAATTAAGACAGAAACCAAATATCCACACCAGAATGTAGTTACTCCAATAAAATTAAATAATAAAATAAGAAAAATCATTTATTCAACTGATACACTTGATAAACTTCCACTATGGTTGATTCCTTTAAGTAAGAAATTTAACACTGATTTTAGCAAGCTTGAAGAAGGAGATGGAAGAAATGATACTTTATTTTCTTATATTTTAACTCTTCAACAGCAGGCAATGACAAAAGATGAAATAAGGTCAGTAATTAAAGTTATTAATCAATTTATCATTAAGGATCCTGTATCAGATAAAGAACTAGAGGTAATTTTAAGAGATAAAGCGTTTCTTAAAGAATCATTTTACATCAAAGGGAAATTACAGTATGAGAAATTAGCTAATTATTTAATTAGGGAGCATAATGTTATAAAAATAAATGATAACCTTCACATCTATAAAAATGGTTATTATACAAGTAGTACAGATGAAATAGAAAGAATTATGCTACAATACATTGTTAATTCAACAAGGACTCCAAGATTAGAAACAATGAGATATTTAGAATTAAAAGCAGAAGAAACTTCTTTAGATACACCAACTTTAATAAGCGTAAAAAATGGAGTTTTGAATTTAGAAACTAATCAGTTGTTAGAGTTTACTCCTGACTACAAAATAAAAAATAAGATTTCTATTAATTATAATCCTGGAGCTTATTCAGAAGTTATGGATAAAACATTAAATAAAATATGCTGCAATGATAATCAACTTCGTATGCTTATAGAAGAAATGATTGGTTATACATTATTCAGAAGAAATGAATTAGGTAAGTGTTTCATATTAACTGGATCAGGTGCAAATGGTAAATCAACTTTACTAGATGTAATAAAGAGACTTATTGGAAAAGAAAATATATCAAGTGTGGCCCTCAATGAATTAAATGATCGTTTCCGTACGTTCCAATTAGAAGGAAAACTAGCTAATATAGGTGATGATATTAGTAATGGTTACATTGAAGATAATAGCACTTTTAAGAAATTAGTTACTGGTGAAACAGTTAACGTTGAAAGAAAAGGTAAGGATCCATTTGATTTTGAAAACTATAGTAAATTAATATTTAGCTGCAATGAAATACCAAGAATTAATGATCTCAGCGATGGACTTAAAAGAAGAATCATATTCATTCCTTTTAATGCAAAATTCAGTAAATCAGATGAAGATTATGATCCATTTATTATAGACAAGCTCATGACTAATGAAGCTTTAGAATATTTACTAAAGATATCTTTAGAAGGATTAAATAGAATTTTATATAATAGATCATTTACAACACCTAAGTCAGTAGATGATACTTGGGAAGATTATGAAAAGAGAAATAACCCTATAATTGGTTTCCTAGAAGAAGGAAAAATTGATAATGAATCAAGTAAAGATGTTTATCTCCAATACCAAACATATTGCAGTGAGAATGGTTTAAAGCATTTAAGTCGCATAGCATTTAGTAGAGAAATCTGTAAGCATGGGTACAAAACTAAGCAAGTTAAAATTGATAAAAAACCTATTCAAATATTTACAAAAGTAAAAGATGAGTAAAGGATGGTAAAAGATGTTTTTAGAGTATCTTTTACCAATGTAATCACAGTAATAGCAACGGTTTGGGTGGTGTCGGTAAAAGATGTAAAAGATACTTCTAATTTCTTTATTATAAAATTACTACTTTTCAAAAAAAGTTATTTATATATATAAAGAAATATATATATATCTTTTACCAAAAAAATAACTATCAACCTACAATAAAGTTAGTAAAATCAATGCTTTGAGTAGGTAAAAGATGATTAATTTTATCTTTTACTATCTCTTACCTATCTTTTACCATATGTAAAACCAGTAATATCAATACTTAAGGAGGAATTTATGAGTACAAATGATGAATTTAGAAGTGTAGAATATATGCTTTATAATTATAAAAATACAATTGCAGAGATAAAAAAATTAAAAAGAGATTTAGAAATAATAGAGAATGATTATAGAGGCGTAGGATCCATAGGATATGAAGAAAAAGCAGGACCAACTAATGCATTTAGTAGTTCAGTAGAAAATGAAGTTATTAAAAGAGCGGAAAATATACAAAGATTAAAAAATAAAATCAGATTAAAGGAAATTGAAATTGAAAATATAAATGATGCATATGATTCCTTATCAGAGAATGAGCAGATATTAATTAAGGAGAGATATTTTAATAATAAGTCTAATAAGTATGTAGCTAGTATTTTAAATGTCACAGAGCAAACATCATGTGATTATAAAAATAAGTTAATCAATAAATTAATTCCATTATTAATAATTAATTAAAAAAGTATTCAGAAGTAATTCAATACTTATTAATAAGGTTTTAACACTAGGTATTTTTTATGCTATATAATAGTATCATAGAAAAATATCAAGAGAAGGGCATCTATTAAAAGGTGTCCTTATTTCATTTAAGGAGGTTTATCTATGGGTGAGATATCAGAATTACAGAGTAGGATAATAGAAATGATACTTGAAGGTAAGGAAAAGACTAAGATTGCTAAAGAATTAAATATTGCTCGTTCGTGGTTATATAAACTTATGGATAAACCGGAGTTTAAGGCTGAGCTAGAGACACGAAGAAACCACCTCAGAAAGTCAGCAAAAGATAAGATAACAGGTCAAGTTAATACTTTAACTGATGAAATGTTAAAATTAGCAAGAGAAAGTACTGACCAACGTGTTAAATACAATGCTATTAAGTACCTATTAGATAGATCCCTTGGTGTTCCTACTACTGCTAAGGAAGAAGACAATAGTGATGATAAAGAAAAGAATAAGGATGTTAATGACTTAAAGGCTGAAATGGAAGAAATAAAAAAGCTTACTGTTATTAAATAGTATTTCGTATTAGTACGTGCGAAATAATAGTTTTATTAGTAAAAGTTTATTAATAGTAAACTAAAAACATAAAGTTAACATCTTAGAAATGGCTTGAATAGGTAGCTTGAAGTTGGTTCGTGAAATAAAGATTTAGCGAAATAATTCTCTATAGGTAAATTACTCTCCTAAAGGTGGGGGTACCTTCTAAAATGAGAATGTAAGTTGGACCCGCTGACCAGTCACACAATTTCTATGGTATTTTTAAAAAATCGGTATTAAAAATAGAGGATATTGCCAAATTTTGTGGAATTATTTCTATTGAAGGAGGTGATAGTTATGTTAGATACGTTAATTAATAATGGTAATAAATTTAAAGATTATTTTACTGCTGAATATAATTATGTGGAATTGGGAATTGTATCTGAAAAAGAAGCAGATTATATATCTTGGATGAGCAAAGTAGGTGTATTCTGCGAATCTCAGTTAAAAGATAAATATCCTAAAATGAGTGAGAAGATTTTAGAAATAGTAAAAAATCAGAGTGTTATGAAAAATGATTTTAGTATGATAATGGGGTATTTAGAATCAGCAAATGAATTAGAAAAATAGTAAATGTAGAACTCTCAATAAAGAGGGTTCTTTTTATTTGGGAGGGATTTGATTGTATTATACTAGTTTTAAATGTAAAAGGTGTGGTAAGGAAGTTATTTTATTAACTGAACAACTAAATAGTACTTTGAAAGCTGGTAAATATATATCATGCTCTCATTGTGGAAGTAAAAGTGTACTTAAAGAAACTGAAACAGATGATCTTAGGGAAGTTATGAAAGCTAGAAAATATAAAAGAAATTCTCATGGTGCCATGGAACAAATTTAGAAGGAATAATGTTACTTTTATAGAATTATTATTCTATGGGAGGTGAGAAATTTATGGATAACAATAATATTAATTTTCCTTCACAAGATTTAATTAAAAGTGCAATGGAAACGAGTAGATCGTTGCAGATGGAGCAGTTATTAGGACCTCAGAAAGAGTTTCAAAAACAAGTTAATGATATAGCTGATCAAATGAGTAAGGAAAAAGAAGAAAAGAGAAAACGAGAAATAAGATCATTAGAAATTAATGAAGAAATGCTAGAATTAAGTAAGTTTACCAATTTTCTTTTGCAAAGTGTAAACAGAGATCAAAAAGAAATGCTAGATAATATTAAGTCTTTAATTGAAACAGTTTATTTAAATGATAAAGTTAAAGAAGCTAATATGGCTATTATTGAAAAAGAATTGATAGAACTGAAAGAATCTACAAATAACTTAAATGAAGGATTTATAAAACTAGTAGAAATGAAAATGGTTGAAATGGGAGTTGAAGCTGCTATAAAATATTTCTTCATAGGGATTAAGACATTATTTTTAAGTAATAATTAAAAAAAGAGGTGATAAAGCATGAATATACCATTTGAATTCCCGAGTGATGAAGCTAGAAATAAATGGCTGCTTTATCACTACTTAAAAAAATCTTATACTGATTTAGGAATTCCAGAGGATAAAGCTGAGGAATTAACTGATAAAAGAATTATTGAAAACTCTAAAAATTTGTTTGGTTACCATGGATTGGCATGGCAATTAGGACAAATAAGTTTAGAGTTTTTTTGTTTGTATTTTTTACAAGATATATATTTACCTAAAGAAGATAATGCAGCAGCTCCTATGGCTGAAGTTCATCATGAAATGTGGAGAGATATACAAGAATCTGTAATTGGTACTGGACCAGAGCAATTAGGTCGAGTAGTTTCAAGAGGTACTGGTAAATCAGCATTTGGGACTTTAGGCCCTTCATGTTGGGTAGTAGCCTATAAACATAAAACTTATGTATTGATATGCTCAGACATAGGGTCTACTGCTGAAAAGTTTATCAAAGATATTAAAGATAATATGATTGAGAATGAGCATATTGAGTCAGCTTTTGGTAAGTTACTTGATGATAAGAATAGAGATTTTATTTGTAATGCAACTCAATTAGAGTTTACAAATAAAACATTTATAGAAGCAATATCGTCTACTTCACCAATGAGAGGTAGAAAATATAAAAACGTAAGACCTGATTTAATTATTCTTGATGATTATCAATCGGAGGATGATGTAAGAACTGAAGAAGCGAGATTGAAAAAGTGGAAAAAGTATTCTGATGATGTTAAGTTTGCTAAGCAAAGGCCAGTAAAACGTAATGGTAAAATTATAAAAAAAGGTACAGTTCTTCTAGCATGGGGAACTCAGCAGCATAAAGAATGTTTCTATTCTAGATTGCTTAAATCAGCTACATGGAAATTTAAAAAATATAAAGGTGTACTTATTGATGATTTTATAAATGAAAAAGGCGAAAAAGTTAATGGATTAGACTATTATTTTTCTCATGGACCATGGAAAGAATTTAGTGAGATTTTACATGATTTTAAAAATGAGGATAGACTTGAAGATGCTAAAGAATTTTATTATAAACATGAAAAAGAAATGCAGTTTCCTACCTTGTGGAGTGAATTTTGGGATTGTTTAGAACTAGCACTAGATTATTTCGAAAATCCTAATTCATTTAAACAAGAGGTGCAAGGCGATGTAGATTCTATAGGAGAAAAATATTTTAAAAGAGTTAACACTGAGCCTAGAAAAATTATAGAGACTCATGAATTTATAAAAACTATGCTTTGTGTGGATCCAGCTGCAAGTGGTGGAGCTAATAATGACTATTGTGCATTTTTAGTTGGTTCTGAAGGTAGTAATACAAATAAATATGCTAGGAAAGCAAAGCTAGAAAAAATAAATGCTAGAAAAGAGTTTGATAAGTACATTAAAAAGATGATTGATTACTTACTTGAATATGGAGATATTACTCATGTCAATATAGAAAAAAATACTTTTAATGGAGCTGATGCAAATCAGCTTGAAAAAGCTATAAGTGATCATCCTATTTTGAAATATAGAAATATAAAAATAATAAATGAAATGCAAAGAAGAAATAAAGATGATAAGATCTCAACAATAGTTCCATATGTGAATAATGGTACTTTTATTTTTGCAGAAGAAGATACAGAGTTTAGAGAGCAGCTTATGGAATTTGCAGGTCAGAAGTTTACAGTGCATGATGATGCTGCTGACGTATCTGCTGAATTTTGGTTAAAGATTGATGAAATTAAGGTTGTTAGAAAAGTGAAATTATTAGATAGAAGAAAGCTTGGATTATAGGAGGTGTAAGTTTTGAAAATAAATGAAATTATAAAAAAGTTATTCAATAAAGAAATTGGATTAGACCTTAATAATCCGGAACACTTAAATTTAGTAAAAAAAGCTCATGGATCATATCATGCATTTAAGAATATCTATGAAAAAATGTATAGATACTATAAAGGTGATACTGACGCAATAAGGAAATATTTATTTGTAACTGAAAGATCTAATCTTAAAATAAATACAAACTATATAAAAAAGTTTATAAAAGAGGAAGTTGCCTATACTGTAGGAAATGAAATAACCTATGAATCTAGAACAAAAAATGAAAATGTAGTTAAAGATATAGAGTATTATACAGCTCATTGGAATGAGTTGCATGATACTGATTTAATGAAGTATTTACTTATATTTACGAAAGTTTATGAGCTTTATTACATTAATGATAAGGCTGACTTTTGTAGTAAAATAATTAAACCTACGGAAGGATATGCGTATTATGATGAATCTTCAAAGAAGGTTCTTTTTTTTATTCATTCTTTTAAAAATGACTTTGATACAACAACTTCTTATATAGATGTTTATACTACTGATAAAATATATCACTTCGACAATAAGTTTAATGAAATATCAGCTCCGAGTGTCAATATATTTGGAGAAGTTCCAGTTTCTATAGGAGAGTTAACAGAAGAAGGCTACGATGATAGCTTATATAAAGATTTGAAAGGACTTCAAGATGCTTTTGAAACTAATTTATCTGATATTGGAAATGAAATAAGTGACTTTAGAAATGCTTATTTATTATTTAAAAACGCTGAAGTTAATGAAGAAGATATTCCTCAAATGAAAAAATTAGGGATTTTGCAACTACCAGGAGATAAAGCTGATGCTAATTGGTTGATAAAAAATATTAATGATACATTTATTCAAAATACTTTAAATAGATATGAAGATACAATGTATCAACTAGCTTGCCACATTAATCATAATGAGAAAATGCAAAGTAATCTATCTGGAATAGCTTTGAGATCAAGATTAATAGTTCTTGAAAACAAATGTAGCTTACAAATAAAAGCTCACAAAAACATAGTTAAAAATAGAATTAGGTTTTTATTCATCTATCTAGACTTGAAGAAAAACAAAATGTATGACTATAAAGACGTTAAAGCTTTATATACTCCTAATATTCCAAGTGATGATTTAGCAACCGCTCAAATGTTAGCGCAAGTTCCAGAGGGTATTATATCTAAAGATACTTCTAGAGGGTTATTTAGTTTTGTAAATAATAAAGTTGCTGAAGTTGAAAAAGTTAAGAAGGAGCAACAAGAAGAAATTCCAATAGATTTAGATAAGTTTGGTGATGAAAATGACTAAGGAAGAATTATTTATTGAAAGTCTTTATAAATTAGCAGAAAAACAATTAAAAAAGATATATAAACATAAAAGACTTAACAGAGATGTACTTTTACAAGAAGTTGCTAATATTTTATTAACTTATACAATAGCTAATGATGTTATGGTTATGGATAGAGCAACTATTGAGAAAGAATATAATAAGTTGTCTAAATTAGTAAATGATATAGCAAAAGGTGAAGCAGCTTCTCAAGAAAAAATAATTGAAGAGCTCTTATCAACTGTAGTCAAAGAAACTTTTAGTTTTTATAACTATAATAAAGGATTTAAAGATGTAAAGAAGATTATAGAAGATAATTTTAAAGGAAAACATTTTTCTAAGAGAGTTTGGGACAATGAAAAAGAAGTTGCTAATCATTTACACAAGCAGATTAATAATTTCCTTAAAGGAAAAGTAAATGTAAATCAAATTAGAAAAGATATTGAAAAAACATTCAATACGAGTGCTTATAACAGTAAAAGATTAGTTGAAACTGAAGTAAGTCGTTGTGAAGATGAAGCATTTAAAAGATTTTGTAAAGAAACTGGAGTTAAAAAAGTTAAAAGGAATGAAACTCTAGATAATAGAATTTGTGATGAGTGTAGAAAATTACATGGTAAAATATTTGATTTAGACAAAGCACCAGGTATAATACATCCTTTATGTAGAGGATTTAATACTATAAAAGAATAGGAAATTAGATAAGTTTCTTTAAATTAAAATTTCAAATATAAAATACAGATTAATTATATTTATAAATAATATTAGTTTAATCATAAAAAATACGAAATAAGTGTAGGAATAAACTTGATAATATATTTTATTACAAATAAGTGTCTTTATGTTTACAAAATTGTAAAAAAATGATAATATTGATGAAGAATATATATTTTAAGGAGGATGTTTACATGTCAAAAAAATATAAAGGGTATATTTGTAGTTTAATAGTTATGCTATTATTATCAAATATAATTAATACTGTGAGCGTACAAGCTTTGGAAATTCAGGCGAAATCTAAAGGAGGTCCCAATGGTGGGATTCCTTCAGATAAAGTAGAAGGAGAATTTCAGTGGAATCCTAGATGCGATATAAATAACGACTTTGTTATAGATTATGTAGATAGGAATGAAGTATCTCTTAAATTAGGAACCACACCTAATTCATCAAATTGGAATCCTAAGTGTGATATAAATAGTGATGGTATAGTTGATACATTTGATTTAGATATATTAGCAAAGGCTTTTGGAACAAGATTAAATCCTATTGAGTATGTGTCTGCAAAGGAAATAGAATCAAGAATAGATGAGGAGGTAAGACCAGAGTTTAAAAATGTTGTAAATAGTGATGAAAAACTTTTAAGTTTTTATAACTCTACTCCAGAAGAACAAGAAGTTCAATTAAAAACAGAAGCTAATCAATTAGATATAACTAGCAAGAATAATTTTATGTTATATAATAATACTATGAGTTTAGGGTTTACATCAACTTTGAGTGAGCTTAATAATGAATTAATATTATTAGGGATACCAGCATCACTAAGATATGCATTAGTAGCTGAAGGAGCTGGTATTACTGCAGCATTAGCAGATGGGCCAATACCTTTTGGAGATGTTGCAGCAATAGTTATCAGTATTGGTGTTGGATTTGTAGTTGCTAGTAATTGGAGTATTATTGAAGAAAAAGGTACTGAAATACTAAATGTCTTTAATAGACTATTTGGTAACATATCAACACAAATTACATATAGAATAGAGTATGCAGTGAGTGAAACTTTTGAGATGATTGAAAATGCTTCTGAAGAGAAGCAAGTAGGTGAAAGTAAGTTACCAGTTGTAGATAAACCTAATTCAACTAAAGAGAGAGTAAAAGATGGTAAGGTTGTACAACGTAGGCATTACGGCAGTGATGGAAAAGCAAGAGTAGATGAGGATTTCAGTGATCATGGAACTCCACATTTACACTCAAATCCTCATTATCATACATGGGATTGGTCAAGTGGATATCCTAAGAGAAGTAAGACAATAAATGAGTTTGATTAACAAAAGGAAGTGGTTTCTATGATAAAAGGAATTAAGTTTAATATTCCAAATAAAAAGGGGAAATATTTATATGAAGTATTAAATAGTATTAATGTTTTAGCGTATAAATGGTTTATAAATGAAGATGATATATATTGTATAGAAAATTATAAAAATCTTTTTCAAGATCAATATTTAAATGGATATGAATTTAAAGATATCATAATGAAAAATGAATATTATATAATTAATACTGAAATTAGAGCATTTAGTGATGAAGTTAAATATGAAAACATACAAACATATGAAGATTTTCTTCAGAGTAATGTTGAGATATTAATTATTATTATAGATTCAGAATATGGAGAAATATATTGTAAAAATGAGAGCATGTTAAGTAATTTTTATAAAGAATTTAAGAGTAGTAATTTTAATCCAATGTTTATAAAAGAGGATTCGTTAAGAAAAAAAATTTGTATATTTTAAAACAAAAAGTCTTAGAAAACTAAGGCTTTTTATTTTGCTCTTAAATCGTCTTGTGTGCTTTATGTGTACAAGGGGTATAAATACATTGCTAAGATAAATAAATTTGTGTCACAAGGCTCATAGAGGTTTGTGGAATAAGGAGGATATATGCTAAAGAGGTATAGTGATTTATGAAAATAATTTGGAAAGATATTGAAGGGTTTGAAGGATATTATAAAGTAAGCAATCAAGGTGATGTTTATAGTTGTAGACGTAATATTAAACTTAAGCAAAGGATTGATTCTAAGGGGTATAAGCGAGTTTGCTTACATTTGAATGGATTGGTTAAAGATTGTCAAGTCCATAGATTAGTTGCTATAGCTTTTATAGATAACCCTAATAATTATCCAATAATAAATCATAAGGATAAAAATACGTTAAATAATATTTGTAATAATTTAGAATGGTGTACTTACAAATATAACAATAATTATAAAGATAGAAATATAAAGTTGAGTAAATCATTAAAAGGAAAAGTTACATTAGGCGACAAAGCTTATAGAAAAGTAATTTGTTTATCAACTTTGAAAGAGTTTAATTCTATTAAGGCGGCTGCAATATATTATGGTTACAACGAGAAATCTATTTGTATGGTTTGTAGAGGTCAAAGAAATTTTTCTGGAAAATTAAAAGATGGAACTAAATTAAGATGGATGTATTTTGAAAAGTATTTAGAAACGTTGGAGTAATCTTACGTTTTTTATTTTGTCCGAAATGACTCTAAACTAAATAATATGTCTTAGGGACTTTTAAGTGTCTGAGGGATGGAGGTATTTAAATGAAGAAAAATAAGCTTTTGGAATTAATTAAAAATGCAAAGGATGATGAAGATATAAACTCTTTGTTATTAGGATCAGATATTGAAGAGGAAATTGTATCATCAGGACTTACCTTAGAGGCCTTTAAGGAAAAAATGAAATCAGATAAAGATTTCAAAGCTTTTATTGATAGTGAAAATGATAAATATCATAGTAAAGCTTTAAAAACTTGGAAGGAGAATAACTTAGAAAAGGAACTTGAACCTTTTATCAAGGATAAGTATCCGGATTTAGTTACTGATCCAACTCAAAAAGAATTACTAGAGTTAAAAAAAGAACTAGAAAAAGAAAGGCAAGCTAATGCTAAAAAAGACTTATTAACTCAAGCTATAAAGTATGCTTCAGATAAGAAATTACCTGCAAGCGTAGTCGAAAAATGCTTAGGTGAAGATTTTGATAAAACTAAAGAAGTTATAGATTCTATAGCTGATGATTGGTCAAAAGGTCTTGAAGCAATAGCTACTGAAAAGATGAAATCTAATTCTTATACACCGGGGGCAGGTAGTGATGGAAATACATTAAGTATTGGAGCATCTATTGCTGCTAAAGGCAATAAAACTAAAACAATTGGCCCTAATCCATGGGCACCTAAAGAGTAGGGAGGAATGAAATATGTATTTTAAAACAGAAAATTATACAAATGATATGGAGATTTTAGCATCTCCTAAAAATTTAGTAACTTTTACAGCTACTGTATTAGCTAGTAATGTTACTACAGCTGATGAGCATGGAAGAAAGTATGTACCAGCTGGTTCATTTATAGATTCTACTGGAGTAGTAGTTAAAGCTAGTGGAGATACTTTTGCTGGAACCCCAATTGGAGTTCTTTACAAAACTGTTGATGTAACTGACGGTGACATGCCATGTAGCATTATAGTTGAAGGTTATTTAAGAGAAGATAGAGTTCTCGATGGATATTCAACCGCTGCTAAAACAGCTGTTAAGGCCAAAATACCAAATATAAAATTTAGATAGGGAGATGATTGTAAATGCCAAGATTAGATGAAGTATTTAATACACAAGAATTAATAAATTATTATAAGGATAGACAATTAACACCGATGTTAGGGGAATCTTTATTCCCTAACAGAAAGATACAAGATATTGAGTTTGACATGATCTTAGGTAGAGGTGGACTACCAGTAAGTGCTAGTGTACATGCATTAGATACCGAAACACAAATTGCATCTAGAGAAGCTATTCAAAAAGGTGCTCAAGGTTTGGCTTTAATAAAAAGGCAAATACCTATAACAGAGAAGGATATTATAAAAATTAATAATCCTAGAACTGATGCAGAATTACAAATGGTTGTTGAACAATTATATAATGATTCTGAAAAAATGGTTGAAGGTGTTAGAGTAAGAGCTGAAGCTATGAGAATGGAACTTTTAAGTTCTGGAAAGATAAAAATTGAAGAAAATGGAGTTAAGGTAACTATTGACTATAAGGTTCCTACTGGAAATAAGAAAACATTTAATTGGAGCAATGCTACTACGGCTACACCTTTAGATGATTTAGAAACTTTAGCAGCAGCTGTAGAAGGTGAAAGTGGAGTTAGACCTACTAGAATGTTAACTTCTAAGAAAATTCAAAATGCTTTATGTAAAAATCAATCTATTAGAGAAGCCATACATGGTGTAAATTCAGCTAAGATTGTTACTTTAGCAGAATTAAATGTTTTGTTAAGTGATTTAGATTTACCATCTATAGCAACTTATGAAGCAAAGTATAGAGTTGAAGGTGCTAAAGGTTACGAAACAAAGAGATATTTCCCAGAAAACACTATTTCAATGTTTAATGATGGTGCGTTAGGTGAATCTATTTGGGGATTAACTGCTGAAGAAGTTGCTCTTATTGGTTCTGGAGAAATGAAAACGGCTGAAATGGTCGGTAATATTTTTGTAGGAACATATACGAAAGTGGATCCAGTAAGTGAATGGACTAAGGCGGCAGGTACAATGATACCTTCTTGTCCTTATGCTGATGAAATTGGTATAGGAACTATCACATTAGCATAGTAAAGGAGGATTAATTTCCTCCTTATTTTTATAAGGAGTGGTAATTTTGACTTTAGAAGAGAAAAATGAAGCTAAGGCGATTCTAGTCATTAGAAATTACCTTAATAGAAGTTTTAATGACGAATATATAAAAAAGAATTATGGTTTAGCTATAGATCAGTTGATAGAAAATGCAAATAAAATAAATGCAACTAAACCAGTAGGGGTAAAGTCTATGAGTGAAGGGAAGCAATCTATATCATTTGAAAGTAATTTGGAGGCTTGGGCGATAACTTCTGATGTGAAAGCTTTATTACCAACTCCATATGTAAGGATGTGGTAGTATGGCAGTTTTATTTAAAAATGCAGATATAACTATATACAATAGATATACGGATGCTAGTAGCGGAGTTGATAAATATCAGAGAACAGTAATAAAAGGCGTTAATTGGCAAGGTAAAAGGAATGGTACTGTATCGGATAAGGGATTACTACTGGCTGATAGTACTCTTATTTTTATAGATAAGTTAAATAATTACGTAAGTCCTAAAAGATTTAACAAATTATCTGATGAAGAAAGACATAAATATTTCACTTTTGATAGTAATGGTGACAAGATAGTTAAAGGTGAAGTTGATTTCGAGGTAACAGGAGTAAAACCTTTTAGAATTGCTGATTTAGAAAATGAGTTTGATGATGTTATAAATATAAAATCTGTAAATTCATTATCGGATCACTTTGAGATAGAAGGTGTATAGAATGGCCACTAATGTAAGAATAAAAATGGATGATACAGGGAAAATTCTTTTAAAAAGATACCTTAATAAAGATGGTCAAGCACAAGAAAAATTCACTAAGGAATGTGCTAAATGGATGAATAATTATGTCCCTTATGACCATGGTGGTCTTAAAGATATTAGAGTTGAGATAAACAAAGATAAGGTTATATATAATTCTGATTATGCTAAAAAACAATATTACACTAATAAAGGGTTAGGAAAAGAAGGTAACTCTGTAGGGGGACTTAGAGGGAAGTTTTGGGATAAGCGTATGTGGAATGATAGAGGTAATGATGTAGTAAAATCTATAGCGCAATTTGTAGGAGGTAGAACTAAATGATAATAGATGCTTTGAGAAATTATATTAGAAATTGTCCTCATTTAGATACCTTCAATAATGCTATAAAAGTTAATGTGAATTACTTAGAAGGTAATCCAGATACTTATTCTATAGAAGAAGTTCCTATAAATCCAATAGTAAGAAAATATGTTAATGGTGATAGTATAAGACAATATGCTTTTATATTTACTTCTAGAGAGCCTTATGGAATAGATGTATTACAGAATATAGATAACTCAGGATTTTATGAGAAATTTGCAGATTGGATAGAAGAACAAAATAACAAAGATATATTTCCATTACTCGATAATGGATTAGAACCTTTATCTATAGAGGTTACTAGTACTGGATATGCTTTTGCGGTTACAGAAGATACTGCGCAATTCCAGATACAATTAAGATTAAAATATTTGAAAAAGAAAGGAATAAATTAAATGGGAGTTAGAAAACGTAAAGTACAAGCTAATTACTTAAAGGTTAAAGAAGCTTTTGAACTATTAGGAGCAGGATTTACAGAGTTGAATGAAAGTCCTAGTGCTCAAACTACTTCTAAGAGGTATATAAATCAATCCAGTTCTAGCCAAAGTGTAACTGGTTATGAGTGGGGGACAAGTTTTAATACTGATCAAATTAATAGTGAAAAGGCAATTGAATTTATTAGAGAGATTGGAGAAATGCAAAAAACTGGTGCTGAAACTGAAACAGAATATCTTATAGTTGATTTAGATAAACAAGGAACTGCAGAGGGAACTTTTAGAGCGAGAAAATTCAAAGTTGCTATTGCGGTAGATAGCTTTGATGATAATGATGGTGAATTAGGAATTAGCGGTAATTTCTTAGGGCAAAGTGATCCAGTTGAAGGTACATTTACTTTAATAAGCAAGGAATTTGCAGAAGAGTTTACACCTAAAACAGTATAGGAGGTAATTAAATGATAATTAACGGTGTTGAGTTAGAAGATATAGATTTCTATGATTTAGAAGTGGCAGAAAAATATGATAAGTCCATGGAAGAGTTAAAAAAAGTAGAAGAAAATAATAAGAATATGAGTATGACACAAGTTGTTAAAACTCAATGTGAAACTATTTTTAACGTATTTAATACTATGTTTGGAGAAGGAACTGATAAAAAGGTATTTGGGAATAGAGTTAATTTAAAAATATGCTTAAAAGCCTTTAGCGAATTGGTTGACCAAGCAAATGAACAAAGAGTGGAAATTGAAAAAATAGCTCATAAATATTCTCCTAATAGAGCTCAAAGACGTGCTAAAAAATAATGAATATACTAGTTGATTTACTGCCTATTGCAGTAGAAATTGATAATAAGAATTACGAGATTAATAGTGGTTTTCGTACTTCTATTTTATTTGAATTATTAATGCAAGATAGTTCTATAGGAGAAGAAGATAAAATTATAACAGCTTTAGAACTTTATTATCCAGTTATACCGGAAAACATCAATGAAGCAATAGAGCAAATGTTATGGTTTTATAGGTGCGGTAAAGAAATAACATCATCTAAAGGAAATGGTAAAGGTAAGAGCGTCACTCGAATTTATAGTTTTGAACATGATGATGATTATATATATGCTGCATTTATGGACCAATATAATATAGATTTACAGGATATAGAGTATTTACATTGGTGGAAATTTAAAGCTATGTTTAAGAGTCTTAAAGAGGATAATGAGATAGTTAAGATAATGGGATATAGGAGTATGGATCTGTCTAAGATTAAGTCTAAAGAAGAAAAGGCTTATTATAAGAAGATGTGCAAACTATACGAAATACCTATATCTAAAGATGAAAGAGAAAAACTAGATGAAATAACCGAAGCTTTACTTCTTGGGAAAAATGTAAATAATCTATTGTAAAAATATTAATAAAAATTGTAAATTAACCTCAAAAATGGTATTATATAAATATATTTTAACTGTTTGAGGGGGAGATACAATGGGAAACGAAAAAGGTTGTCCTAAATGTGGCAGCAATAACGTACAAATAATAAACGATTCTACTACAGAAACAAAAGGGTTCGGAGCTGGAAAAGGGTGTTTAGGAGCAATATGTTTTGGTCCTATAGGATTATTGTGTGGAATGTGTGGAATGGGGAAAAGCAAAACAAGTCATAGTGCATATAGGATGTGTGTAGATTGTGGAGAAAAATTTAAATAAAAACTTAGAATTATGGAAATTTTTTATGAAAATAGGTGGCTATACTTGTCACCAAATGTACGAAAGAAGTTTTTCTTATAGAGGTTATCAATTTCCAGTATGTGCTAGGTGTACAGGGATTTTAATAGGACAAATAATTGGCATTATTTTAATTTCTCTAGGATTTAGAATTGGTTTTTTGTGGTCCCTAGCATTAATTTTACCTATGGTTATTGATGGATTGATACAATTAGTAAAAATAATAGAGTCTAATAATATCCGTAGACTTATTACTGGTTTTGTATCTGGTATAGGATATATGTATTTGTTATTTAATATAATAGCAATTATTAAACACTTAGTTTTTAACTAAGTGTTTTTTATTGTGAATAAGAAGGTGATTTAAATAGAAGATATACGTTGTGAAAATTGCAATCAGCTACTATTAAAAGCTGATATAGTAAGAGGGGAGATAAAATGCCCTCGTTGTAAAAAAATAAATAAATTAGAAATTAATCGTAAAGACAGAGCTTAGAGCCACACCTTAGAGTAGTGAGCCGATGCCTGCTTTTTTTATTTTTATAAAGAAAGTAGGTGGTAATTTTGGCTGATGGAAGAATTATAATTGATACTAAGATAGATAGTGATGGTGCTGAAAGTGGAATAAAAAGTCTAAGTGGTAAATTAGGTAGTTTAGCGAAAACAGGAGCAGTTGCAATAACAGGATTAGTTACTGCTGCTAGTGCTGCAGTAGGAGCTTTAGCAACTTTATCTATAAAACAGTATGCAGAGTATGAGCAATTAGTAGGCGGCGTTGAAACATTATTTAAAGATAGTAGTGATTTAGTTCAAAGATATGCAGCGAACGCTTTTGAAACAGCGGGATTATCTGCAAATGAATACATGGATACAATTACGGGTTTTTCAGCTTCGCTTTTACAGGGATTAGGCGGTGATACAGAAAAAGCAGCACGAATAGGACACCAAGCAATTCTTGATATGTCAGATAATGCTAACAAAATGGGTACGGACATGTCTATGATCCAAAATGCTTATCAAGGTTTTGCGAAACAAAATTATACAATGCTAGATAATTTGAAGCTAGGTTTTGGTGGAACTAAAGAAGAAATGCAGCGATTATTAGTAGAAGCTGAGAAGATAAGTGGTGTTAAATACAATATAAGTAATTTCAGTGATATTATAGAAGCAATTCATGTTATTCAGAATGAAATGGGAATTACAGGTACAACAGCAAAAGAAGCTGCGACTACAATTAGCGGAAGTTTTAATATGCTTAAATCTGCTTGGTCTAATATATTAACAGGAATGGCTAGTGATACGGAAAATTTTGATGATTTAGTAAATGATTTAGTTTATAGCTTACAAACTTTTGGGGGAAATATATTGCCTAGAATAAAAATAGCTATAGGTGGAATTACAAAATTATTTAATAGTTTAGTACAAGAATTACCTTCATTAATAAATAGTATTTTGCCTGAGTTGTTGAATAGTGGTATTGATATAATTAAAAATTTAATAAGCGGAATACAGGCAGGGTTACCATCCTTAATAAGTACAGCTTTAGATATAATTATGTCCCTAGTTAATGGCGTTATAGAAGTGATGCCAATGTTATTAGAAGTAGGCCTACAAGCTTTAATAACACTAGGACAAGGGATAGCAGAGAATTTACCTACTTTAATACCTCCTTTAGTTAATTTAGTAATTTCTATGTGCGATATGATAATAGAAAATTTACCTTTAATTCTAGATGTTGCAATAGATATTATATTAGCTTTAGTGCAAGGACTTGTTGAGGCGTTACCTACTTTAATACAAGAAGTACCTAGAATTATTAATAGTTTTGCAGATGCCATATATAGTGCATTACCTCAGATTTTAAAAGCGGGTGTAGATATATTATTAATGCTTATAAAAGGTTTGATAGATAGTATTCCTACTTTAATAGCTAATATACCTCAAATCATAATGGCAATAGTTAATGTATTTACTCTATTTAATTGGTGGGAAATAGGATCTAATCTTATTGCCAATATAGGAAAAGGTATAGCTTCAATGGTATCTAATATAAAAACTATTGCCAGTTTTACTGCGGAAAATGTTATAAGCGGAATAAAGAATATTTTTTCGGCTGGAGGTAATATAGGTAAAAATCTTATCAGTTGGATTGGTAATGGAATAAGTAGTTCTCTAGGGAATCTCGTTCAAGCTGCTAGAAATGTTGCTATAAGTGCTTTACAAGGTATTAAAAATATTCTAGGTTGGAATGAAGCAGCAAGTATAGGATCTAATCTTATCAAAGGTATTTGGAATGGTATTTCAAATATGACTGGGTGGATATTAAACTTAATAGGTGGTTTTGCAGATAGTGTTATAGGCAGTATAAAAGGTTTCTTCGGCATACATTCACCTTCTAGGATTATGAGAGATTTAATAGGTACGAATATTGTTAAAGGTATTGGAGTTGGAATTGATATAGAAACTCCTAATCTAGAGAAAGATATTGATTCTAATATGAGTGATTTAGTTGCCAAAATGCAAACTACAGTAGATTATGAAACTGCTATGACTACAGCTAGGGTGATAACAAAAAATGATAGTAGTAATGGAAATAGTAAAAATAGTTCTGAAGGTATTCCAGAAGGAAGTGTATTTATATTGAAAAATGATATAGATGGACAAAGTGTAGGGGAATCTGTATATAAAGTAGTTAATGGTAAATTAGCTTTAGCGGGAAAGAGGGTGAGATAGTGCTTGTAAATAATATAAATATAAAGAATTTTAAAGCAAAATTAATGAGTAGAAATATTAGTAGCGCAGAAGTTGACATATTTAATTATTGGGGTACTAATAATCTTAATCCTATATTTTATAAAAAAGGAAAGAATAAATTTAAGGTATTAAATATAACATTAGATATTATATGCAGTGATGCTAATGAGCTTGAAACTATGAAAGGTAATTTAATAAAACAATTTGAGAATGCTACTATAAAATTCGATGATATAGAGTGTTTCTATCGAGGGTTTATTAGCAAAGAACCAAACTATAAATATATTATGAAAGGCAATGAAACAGTTGATATACAAATGTTTGTTATTGTTGAAAATACTCAAGTAACAGAAATTATTAATAGAATAACATCTAAAACTATAAATGTTTCTGGTAATTTAGAAACTCCAGTAATATTAGAAGTAACACCTTCTATAGACTTAATAGACTTAACTATTAATGGATTGGATGAAGAAGCTATAATCTTAAAGAATCTAAAAGCTAATAAAAAGCTTATAGTAAATGGAGAAGAAGGAACAGTAACAGTAGATGGTATTAATAAATATGGAGATACTGATATGTGGGGATTCCCAAGATTAAAGCCAGGAGCTAATACTATTACAGTAAGTAAAAACAATGTAGATATAACAATAAAATATAAACCAAGATATATTTAGGAGTAAGGAGGAGTATAATTGAGTATTAGTAAAGACTTCAAAGCTAAAATATTAATAAATAAAAAGTCTAAATTGAATAAAGAAATATTAAAAAGTATGAAAGTGGAAAAAGCGAGTATAGATGATATAAAATAATTCAATAATATGGTAAACTGGTTCTAGGGAGGTGTTGAATTGAAGGTTAAAGGGTTGAAAGCAACATTAGTACCTAATGTACCAGAACTTTTGATAGGTAAATTGGAGTTTAGGAGCACTACTAGTTTAGAGGAATATGATGCAAAACTTTTTTCTTATTCATTAACAAAAATAGTGGAACAAATGATAGAGGATAAGATTGATTTAAAAAATGTACCAAGAACATCAGCTGTATTTACTGATTATGGACAATTAGATCTTATCTTTGAAGAAGATACTTTAGGAACTAATCTTAATCTCATAGTTTATGCAGTTAAGAAATGGGAAGATTTACATGCTGATGAACAAGCTAAGGTCTTTATTTTTTTAGAAGAAATGTGCCATTGGATATGGAACATAACTGATGAAGTTGAAGTTAAATATAAAGTAATAGAAATTTTAAAAAGAATATATCCAGGAATAGAAGTGAGCATTAACTCAAAGGGCCTTTAATATAAGGCTCTTTTTTATTATAAAAAGCGATTTATTTTCATAGTAAATATCTTTTTTATAAACTAAATAGATAGGAGAATATGAAATGGAAAAGGAGTTTTTAGTAAAGACTGTAGCTGTTAAATATATATGTGATTCTTGTCACAATGGAGAATTAATAGCAACAGGAGAAAATAATTGGATGTTTAATCCACCTCAATTTACTCATAAGTGTAATAAATGTGGTAGCAAAGTTATATTATCAGACAGATATCCTATTATTAAATATAGAAATATAGATTAATTTTGACAAATAGTTCATTCCTTATTAAAATTTAGAGTATAAAGGGGTGAATAATTTGAAATGGATTATTGAAAATGCAGATTGGATTTTCGATGGTATAGGTGTAACTATACTGGTAGGTGTAGCAGGATTGTTTATTAAGAAAAAAGTAGATAGTAAAAACATTCAGACCATTAACTCAGGAAACAATTCTACTAATATCCAAGGTGGTAAAGATATAAATATCAATATTGGAGGTAAGAATGATGTTTAATGGTCAAACAATAGATAGTGGGGATAATTCAACCAATATACAAGGAAAAGAAGTTACGGTTATAAATAATTCAGGCTTATCATATTCTGATGTAAAAGACATTGCTATGAGTGTGTTTAAAAGTAATTTTTATGATTTAGGAGAAAAAGTTGAAAATATAATTCAAGATCGTGCTGAAAAAATACTTGATGATTATTTGGAAAAGATATGTTCTAAAAATCCTAAATATATAGAGAATACACAAAATCCTGATATTAGGTATGTTATTTATGAAGCACAAAAGAATTATGCTAGAAGGGGAGGAGAGTCTACTAAAAAATTATTAGTTGAAACTTTAGTAAATAGAACTGTCATACAAGGGAATTGTATCCAGGAATTAGTTTTAAATGAGGCATTGGAAATAATACCTAAAATTACACCTAAGCAGATAGTGATTTTAACATTAATATTTATTAATAGGTATGTTAATTATCGAATAGAATATCCAATAGAACACTATAGTTATTTAAATAAAATTATAAGATCCGATATAGAAATTGATAATAATTATAGTATATTTCAACATCTTGAATATGCATCATGCCTAAATATCAGTGTTGCAAGTGTTGATTATACTATGGTTATAGAGAGTAAATTTCCACAGATAAAAGGTTCTGAAGAAGCTAATAAGATAATTAAGGAAGATAGAGAATTATCACTTATGTGTAATATGTGGAACAATTCACAAATGTGTAACGCAAATCTTACAAGTGTGGGTATAGCTATAGCCGTAGCTAATATAAAAGTAAAGACTGGATTAGATTATGATTTAGGAATTTGGATAAAAGAATAAATTTTAATATTTAAGAGTTTACATATTGTAGGCTCTTTTTTAATACCTAATAATAAGGAGGAAATGTAATGTTAAATATTAATGAAACAGTAACTTTAAGTGGCAATGTAAATATAAACGGAACACAAGCAGTAACTATGACTGCTGGATTAGGTGGAGATTATCCTAATATATCAATCTCTATTATTAATAAAGAGGTATATAAGGAGAATTTAGAGAAATGCAAACAAGGTGTAGTAGAGTTTGTAGAAAAAGCATCTGATAGACAATTTGAACTTTAAGGAGGAAAAATAAATGAGTAAAATTAAGATAACTAATTTTAATATAATAAATGGACTAAATACATTAGGTGTTTTAGCTAGTACTAGATTGCCTATAAAACTTTCTTATGCTATTAAAAAGAACATAGAAATTATATCTAGAGAACTAAAAATATATGAAGAGGAAAGAGCAGTATTAATTGATAAGTATGGAGAGAAAGACAAAGATGGGAAAGTAAAAATAGAAAATAATAACTTTCTAATTAAAGATGTTGAGAGTTTTAATAAAGATATACGAGAATTGCAGAGTATAGAAAATGAAATAGAAACTTATGATATATCTTTAGACCTTCTTTTAAATTCTAATATAGAATTAACTACAGCTGAATTAACAAGTATAGAGTTCTTACTTAAGTAACGTTATTTAAACTTCTAAGAAAGGAGGGGAAGAATGTTACAACTATATGATAAGAATAAAAACAAATTAAAGGGGTTAACTAAATATAAAGATTATTGCATAGAAAGTGTTCTTAAAACTGGAGATAAGACACTTTCTTTTTTATATCCTTCTAAATTTATAGATGGAATAGTAGAGGAAGGATATATAAGAAATAAGACTGATGAATTTGTTGTTAAGGAAATAGGAGATAGTGGAGAATGGACTTCTATTAAGGCACAAATGAATGTAGAAGATCTAGAGGGTAAGGCGTGGGAACATTTTAATACTATAGAACAAACAATAGAGAATTGTCTTAATCTAGCTTGTGCTAGTACAGGATGGACAGTACAGGTTAATAATGTTACCAAGAAACGAACTGTAAAGAAAACTAATTGTAGTAGTTGGGAGATTATACAGGAAGTTAAAAAGATTTATAGAGTAGAAATAGAATTTGATACTTTAAATAAAGTGGTAAAAGCATATGAAAAACTAGGTCAGGATAAGGGTGTTTATTTTTCAGATCAAGTTAATTTAAAAGCTTTAGATATAGAAAGTAACTCCTATGACTTCTATACAAAAATAATCGCTATTGGCAAAGAAAATATAAAGGTAGAAGTAGAAAACTTTCAATACTCCAATAAAGTAAAAACTTTAATATGGAAAGATGAGAGATATACCGTTCTAGAAAATTTAAGAGAAGATGCAACAGCAAAGCTACAAGAATTATCTAAACCTAGAAAGTCTTATAGTGCAGATGTAATAGATTTAGCTAAGTTGAATTCTAAGTATAAAAATATATTAGACTATAAACTAGGGGATACTATAACTCTTATATCTAAAGATAAGAAAATAAGGGAAAAACAAAGGATAGTAAAAATTACAGAATATCCAGATGAGCCAGAGCGTAATTCATGTGAAATTGCTAATACTACGTTAGATTTTATTGATATACAAAAAGAATTTCAAGATACAGCAGATACAGTAAATAATATAACAGAAGATAATGGAACCATATCAGAAGAAGCTATTAAAGTGGCTGTAAAGAATCTAACAATAGATAAAGCTGATATAAATAGTTTAAATGCAGCAGTAGCAAGAATAGGAACACTTGAAGCAACTAAGGCTAATATAACAGAACTTAATGCGGTAAATGCTAAGATTACTAATTTACAAGCAAATAAAGCTGAAATAACTGATTTAATAGCAGGAAATATAAAATTTGATGTAGCAACAGGTGGAACGTTAGACCTACAAACACTCTTAAGTAAATTTGTAACTGGAGAAAATGGACAGTTTTTAAACCTTACAACAGATAATGTTACTATTTCTAATGCATTAATAAAGGATATTATAGCTAAAAATATTAGTGTAGGAGATTTAAAGGCAGGCAATATAGATTCTAATAGATTCAATATAGTTGGTACAGATGGAAACTTACTTATTAAAGATAACACTATACAAATAAAAGATAGTGCAAGAGTAAGAGTTCAGATAGGTAAAGATGCTAGTGGAGATTATTCCATGTATGTATGGGATAAGCAAGGGAATTTAATGTTTGATGCATTAGGTTTAAAATCTAGTGCTATAAAAGATAAAATAATTCGTGATGATATGGTTGCTGATACTGCTAATATAAATGGTTCTAAACTTAATATTAGCAGTTTAATAACAGAAGTAAATAAAGATAATACACAAACGTTAAAAGCTAGTAGGATATCTTTTGATAGTACAGGACAAAGTTTAGAAGTAAGTTTTAATAGTCTTAAGAGCAATGTAGATAATATGGAGATAGGAGGAAGGAATCTACAAGGAAACGCTGACTTTAACAAACCATTAAGTGGTACATGGAGATATGCTCCACAATTTATGTCTATAAATGAAGATATGCTTTGTGGTGGTTATAAATCTGTAAAAATATTAAGAACAAATGCAACTACAACAGGAAGTACTATTTATCTTTATTCAGGTGCAGATAAAATTCCAGCTAAACATGGTGAAGAATTTACAATGTCTTTTATGTACTATATTCCAGAAGATGTTACACAAGAAATTGATGGTAGTTTTTATGCAGGTGTTTATTTCTATAAAGATAAAGGGGCAGGTGCAGGGAGCAAAAGAATAGATTTAGCAAAAGAAATAGTAAAAGGTAAATGGACTAAAGTCATAGTTACTGGAAAAGCAACAGATATTGATACTAAATCAGTTGCTTTTGTTGTTGGATGTAATAAAAACTGTGAAGTATATATTTCTAAACCAAAGCTAGAAAGAGGAAATAAAGCAACAGATTTTACAGTAGCTCCAGAAGATATAGAAGAAAAAATAGAATCAAATACAACATCTGTTACAGTGGCACAAGGTAAGATAGAAGGATTAATAAAAGAAAGCTCTATAACTAAAGGTGATGTAACTACATTAAAAGATAACTATACAAGTATTAAAGCTACAGTAGATGGAATTAATACTACAGTAGCTAGTCATACAAGTAGTATAGGGAACCTAACCGCAGATTTAAGCGGAGTATCTGGAAAAGTTGCAACAGTAGAAAATAAACAAGCTTCTTTAGAGCAAAATTTAAATGGATTTAATATTACTGTTAGTAATTTAAAAAAGATAGTACAAGAAGGAAATAATAATTTAGTTTCAAATAGTAACTGGTTTAAAGGCCCTAGCGGTTGGAGATTAAGCACTACTCTAGAAGGAAATTATTTTTATGGTGTAAGTGCTTCTATGGTACTAGAAGATAAACATTATATTAGACTAGGACATAGTAAAAATAATAAAACAAATACCATTTATGCAGATTCGTCAAAATTTCCAGTATCTCCAGGGGAAAAAATAACATATGGGGCGTTTGGGGCCGCAACAAGTAATGCAAGGCTTAGGATATATCTATTATTCACTTCTAATATAGATGATATAAATACAGATAATAGTTTCATGACAGGATATACTTCTATTCTTTACGAAGGTAATGCTTCATATACTAAGAAAAACTTAACAGTAATAGTACCAGATGGAGCTGTAAGAGCATTTATAAGAGTAAGAATAGATAAAATAGATACATCTATAAATACAAATTCTAGTGGTGTATTTTCTTCACTAATGGTTAGAAAAGGAGAAGAGGTATTTGAGTGGTGTCCAAGTCAAGGAGATAGTTATAACTATATTGATGAACAGACAGCAAAATTACAAGTTAATATAAATGATATAACAAGTAGAGTAAGTTCTACAGAGAGTACGATAAGTACTATAAACGGAAATGTATCTAGCTTGCAAACTAGAATGTCTAGTGCAGAACAAAAGATAACAAATAGTTCGATTATACAAACTGTACAATCTACTATAAATAATGCTAAAACTGAAGCGATAAATATTGCTAACAGTACTACGGATACTAAATTGCATAATTATGCTACTAAAGCAAGTATGGAGTTAACAGCAAATCAATTAAAATTAGATTTTAGTAGTAGTGGTGGATACAACTTAATAAAAGATAGTAATTTAATTAATAACGATAAGTTTTATTGGTGGCATCCTTATGTAGGAAGTTTTTATTGGCAAAGAAATTCAGGACAGGTTGGAATTTATACAAGAGTAAATGAAGCTACTGCAATATATCAAACTGTTCAAGTAAAACCATATACAACATATACACTTTCAGCAGTATTAACTCCAGAAGTATCTACATCTGGAGCAGTCTTAATAATTGAACTCCCTCAGGAAAATGGTAGGGGAATAACATCAAATATAGTAGAAGCTGGAAGTAGTAGAAGAGAAAGTATTACAATAACAACACAGAATTCAACTGAAATGAAAATAGCTGTTAGGCACTTAGGTTCTAAAAATAACACCGGAGGATATGTTTGCTGGATAAAAGATTTATTACTAACAGAGGGTAAGTTATTGTTACCTTGGACACCGAATCCGAATGAGGTTTACTCAGGAAACACTATTATAGATGGCTCTGGTGTAAAAATAAGAAATGGAGCATTAACAGTTTTAAATAATTCCGGACAAGTAATGTTACAAGGAGATTCTGCTGGGAATTTAATTTTTGAAGGTAGATTACAACCATGTGATCACATTATAAAATTGTTCGGTGAAGAGTGTAGAATAGATGCGGATCAAAATATATTAAGAATTCAAAAAAATAGAGAAACATATATTTCTATAGATAATAGTGAATTAGCCTTTTATACAACAGGAAATAATAAAATGGCGATGAGTTTTGAGCCTGGCTCAAATACTGCATTAAGAATGTGGGGAAATCGTTCTGGTGGAATGCTTAAATTTAGGCGTGATATATATGCAGTAGAAAGTAGAAATAGTTCAGATAATGGTTATGGAATCTTTATTGCAAGTGCATTCAACAATGCATCTAGTAGAGCTTTTAAGACAGATATAACAGAGCCTACTGATATTGACTTTATAGATATACTTAAGAATAACCACATAAAGAAATATAAATTAAAAGCAGATATAGAAAGATTAAAATCATTCCCTACAGCAATAGATAAAGATGGAAAAGGAATGGAAATATATGTAGATGAAAAATTAGGATTTATATTAGAAGAACTAACAGAAGAAGCTAAATTATTATTAAATCCTAGGGGGACACCAGGAATTGATTCCTATAGTATGTGTAGTATGCTTTGGGGAATAGTACAAGAACAGCAAAAAAGAATAGAAGCATTAGAGAACTTACAATAGTAGGTTCTTTTTAATTTATGAGAAAGAAGGTGCAAAATGAATGATATAACAACACTATTTAATACATTTGTATTTCCTGTAGCTTTATGTATTTTATTAATATGGTTCATGTATAAAAAGATATGGCCAAGGATAGAAACAACATTAGATAGGGTTACTAAAACGAATGAGGAACTAAGTACCAGTAATAGGATTTTAACAGAAAACTTAGTAAAAAAAGTAGACAATATGGATAATAAGCTTGATAAAGTATTGAAAGAGAAAGGAGAAATAGAATGAGCAAATTAGTAACTAAGATAACTAGTCTTATAGAAGTAAAGAAGATTATAGCATTATTAGTTATAACAGTATTTTGTATTCTAAGTGCTAGAGAAGTAGTAAGCACAGAACAATTTACTACAGTAGCTATAATGATTGTATCATTTTACTTTGGACAATCTACAGTAAAAGGTACAGTAAAATCTACTAAGGAGCAGGAGTAATCTTGCTTCTTTTAATTTAGAAGAGAAAGGAATGATAGTATGAAAATAGCAGTTAGAGGAGGACATAACTATTTAGCAACTGGATGTGAAGGTCTTATAAATGAAGTAGTAGAGGATAGAAAAGTAAAAGATAGTGTAATTAAATATTTAAAGCAATTAGGACATACTGTATTAGATGTTACACCAGGTAATATGGATAGAGACAGTGATCTAATATATGGAGTAAATAAAGCTAACAATTGGGGAGCAGAGTTATTTATATCTATACATTTCAATAAGGCTTACAACAGTTATAACGGGGCAATAGGAGCAGAGTGCTTAGTTTATTCAAAGACAGATAATATAACTTTAGATGAACAAGTTGCTACAAGGATACAAAACGCCTTAGATGGATTAGGATTTACAGGTCCTGAAAATAAATCTAGAGGAGTAAAAGAAAATAAAGAATTATATGAGCTAAGAGCAACTAAGATGGCAAGCATAATAATAGAAACATGTTTTGTGGAAGCAACAGAAGATGTTGCTTTATATAAAAAGTTAGGACACGATAAAATAGGTCAAACAATAGCAGAAGCTATTAGTAATAAAAAAATAAATGTAAAGGTGGAATATGATATGAAAAAGTTAGTAACTTA
>NZ_JANKAF010000026.1:0-26454 GCF_024622765.1 Clostridium mucosae
TAGAATTTAAAAATAAACAAGCTATCATCGAAGAAAATGCTAGACTTAAAGCTAAAGTTAATGAAAATAATGTTAAAAATGAAGAAGAAATTAAACAAATTGAAGGTCAACTAAGAATTGAAGTAAAGCAAGAACTTAATAACAAATATGGTTGCATTATTGAAGAAGTTAAAAATCAAGTAAAAGCTAGTAATGAAGAAAAAGAACGTTATAAAAAAGAACTTGAAGAATTAAAAGCTAAGACTAAAGTAAAAAATGAAAATTCAGAAGGTCTTAAAGAAAATTACAAATTAATATCTGAATTAAGAAGTATATCTAGTGGATTAATAGCAATATCAAAGCAATATAAAAAAATGAACGATAATAATATAAATATATCTTCTGATATATTAGAAGAACTTAAAAAAGCTATAATGGCTACATCTATTTTAGATAATATTGCTAGTAAATTAAATTAAATAATAACGGTGTCCCTGGGGGACACCCCAACATAAATAAATAATTTTAAAAGGAGTTGTATCTATGAATGTAATCGACATATTAACTAAACTTGGTTGGAATATTTTAAGTTTTAAAGCTGGTATTTATACAGTACAAATGACTCACGAGAGATGGAAAAGAGAAAAGAAAAAAATTGAAGCTGGAGAGATGACGTATATCGAAGGGTACAATCCTTTAACAGAAACTTTCGATATCTGTGTTGAAGATGTTTGCTTTAATGAATTTGGAAATCTATTTGTTTCATTTTCAGAAGTCGAAAGCAATGATTCATTTGATTGTTTTGAATATAGAAATATGAGTTATGATGAACTTTATTAAAAATAATTGCTACTTATTACATTATTAATCGGTGTCCTCCGGGGACACCTAAAAACAAATAAATTTGAAAGGAGTTTTTTATGCTAAAAGATAATAAACTAATAAAATTAAATAATACTGTCACTTTAAACAATTTAACTGAAACTCACATTATTGAATTAAGTGAATCTTGTAATAAGGAACTTATTAAAACTCAAAAGAAATATTTTGAAGTTTATAAAAATAATATCTCTATAAACTCTGAAAAAATTTCTAATAAATAATACTAGGAGATGTAACTTTATGTTTTACAATACTAAAAAAGAAAATCTTATTTGTCAAAAAGTAATAAAATTAATGGAAAAGAATAATGTTACAACAAAAAGTTTAGTACACATTATAAATAAAAATTCTACTGATGAAGTTAAATCAATATGTACTATAACATTAGATAGAATAAATGAAATAGTTCAAGGAAGTACACCTTCATTAATTGAATGTACTCTTATAGGGCAAGCTCTTGGAACAGATTTAAGCTATTTCCATTATAAATCTTTAAATTTTAATTAATTGGTGTCCCCTGGGGACACCTTAATATAACTTAATATGTAACTATTACGCATTAATAAGGAGGAAATTATGGGAGATGTATTAAAGTTTATAGAAACATTAATAGAAGATATGGAAGGCTCAGATTGGACTATTGAAAAGATAGTAGAAGGTGAAAAGGTAATTGAAAATGATACTAATTATTTAGAAGTGGATGATTCACTTTACGAAGAGCAAGATAATTTCTATATAAAACAATGGACTGGATATTGTGGTGATGATTATTATGGAGTGATATTCTACCCAATAAAAGATAATAAATATTTGAAAATTAACTATAGTTGTTAATTCGCAATTCAGAAAAAATAAGCAAATTGTAAATAGTACGCATTAACAAAAATTAAGGAGATTAAATTTTATGAGTAAGTTAATTAAGAAAAACTGTGAGAAGATTTATATTTCAAAAGATAAATATAAGGTATTAGAATTTTTAATAGAGGAACATTTCAGAAAGTTAAATAGACATAGCATAAAAGAGAAACCACATAATTCAGAAGAAATTATGAAAATATGGGTAGAAACTTATATAGATGAACTTTATAAAAAATATGAAGAAAATGATTCTAATGATATTTAAATATTAATTCGCAATACAAAAATTATACCTAAATTCAGAAATGTGCTGAAAGTGACGTGTTAGAAACAAGTTATTCAGTTGAATTAAATTACAGTGGTGAAATTACTCCAGTTGTAGTTATAGATGATATTGAAAGTAGGTGTACCGTATGAGAAATTTATTAATATTTACATTACTATTATTAACTTTAACATTTTCTAGTTCTGATTTAAAAAAAGATTATTTCACCATAACAGTAACAGGAAAGCACTTTTTTTATACTAGGTGGGATACTGAACCACTTAGCAATCTAAGTGAATCCTTATTAGGTATAGATTGGGATGTTACAAGAGCAGTGATATTTGATAATAATAAACTGATTGAGATAGATGTAGACGATTGGAAAGCTTGTGGAAGTTCTGACATAGAAATCAAAAATGCAAAAGGAAAAATCTACATAAAACCTATAAATGATATAATCCTTATCGGTGATTAATAAACGTTAAATTATTATTTTAGGCACTATTTCCATCACCCACTTATACCGTTACAATAAAATAATATACTCTAAGCTTTAGCTTGTTCCATCTACCGAGCGACCAAGCTAAAACTAAGATTATCTAATTTTATTTTTACTATAAGCGTGTACCCGATGGAGTGCTTCCAAAGAAGTAAGAAGTCCTTTTATGGACTTCTTTTTCATTTGTTTTTTTGAAGCACTAGCCTATCATATATACATTAAAGTTGTAAAGCCATTCCATAAAAAATTTCGTCAGCCGACTAGCTCTATAATCAGCAGACAAATTTTTTTATTCCATTTTTCTTTACAACTCATTTCTATATGTAGTCTTTGGCTTGTCAAAAAAACAACAACATGAAAGGATTGGTACTATTATGAAATCAAAGATAGTTATGACAAAAGGAGTTAATTCTTTAATTGAAAATGAAATTTTTAGTGATGAAGATTTATTTTCAGTTTTATTTCAATTTACTGCTAATGATTGGGGGATTTTATGTGATGAAGATAAAAAATTACAAGATGAATTATTATTAATTCCAAGATCTGAATATAATGATAGATTTATGGGGATTTATATTATACATAATATTAAAATTTGGATTTTTAGAGAATATGACCACTCTACAGATACATTTTTAACTACTATTTTACTTCCAGAAGAATATTAAAAAGGTGTCCCTCGGGGACACCTTTTTTATTATGTACTAACTCTAACCCTAAAGTTTACTTTTGACATTAGAAGTATTTTAGTTATTATATTCTTCAATAGTATCTTTAGCTTTCTCAACATTTTCTTTAATTACATCTTTTACTTTATGTACATTTTCTTTTACTACTTCTTTAATGTCATCAACTGATTTTTCACTTAATAGCTTATTTATTACTATACCTGTTCCTAATCCTAAAATTGCTCCAATAATCAATCCTTTTTTCATATCTCTACACCTAGCCTTTCATAACTATCTCTACCTTTTATTTTATAAAAATATTAGCTTTTATTTCAATATATATATTCTCAAATTTTTATTATTTTTTAATTTTATTATTACATTTAGAACAAATTACATAATAAAGAACTGAGTTTTTTCTTCCCTTTCGTTTTCTTACGATTCTTTTTTCTTCTTTTACTATCTCCAAACATTCAGAACAAATATATCTATCTACTACTGTATTATTTTCTTCATCATAATTATAAGCTGGTACTATAACTTTTCTCATATGCTCCCTCCTACTATTTTCTATCTAATTATAAACTATCATAATTAATTTAATAAATCTCTATTAAATATTAATCTAATTATTTAAATTCCCCTTCGCTCGGTTTTTATTTTCATTTTTTAACTTGCTCTATAAATCAAATCTATATATAAAGCTAGTTTTCTAGCTTTATTCACTCACTCTCCCCCTAAGTGGAAAATTTAAAATAAAAAAATAAATTTCCACTTAAAAGGAAGAACAATAATATTATTCTCACAGAAACTCTGCTATATCGGTCAAACTCGCTTAGGTCTAGTTTTATCAAGTATACTACCATGTAACTCCCAATATACCCCTAGGAGCAAATATCAAACTCCTCTAGTACAGGCACTCCACTTCTAATACTTCTTATAGAAGGTTGTCTAAGATTTTAGCCTTACCCATCTAACGGAGATATTATCGGTGGTGAGCCGATTAGTTTTTTATAGTGTTATTCCTTTAACCACTTACCTTGTACGGTTTTTTCCATTATAAAAAGGTGTCCCCAGGGGACACCTAAATCATTAAAAATATAGTAAGCATAAGAATTAAGTAGTAGCAACTTTTCTTATTGCTCTAATGCTCCTTTTAATATATTTCTATATTCCTTTAATCTTTCATATTCTTTTACTGAATTTTCATAAGCTATCCTATATTCTTCTATAGTTTCTTTATAACACTTTTCACCCACTACCCTATCATACTCTTTTTTGGCTTTAATCATATTCCTATAAGCATATTTAGTTTTAAATGAATATTCTTCATAGATCGTTGGCTCATATCTGTATAATAAATTCTCCAACTTCCCCATCTGATTTTCTATAATGAATATTTTATTTTTATTACTGCAACTTATAGTTGTTCCGTTAAGTAAATCTAATAATTTCTTTACTTCTCTAGTAAAATAAATTACTTCTTCTTTTTTAAATCTTTTTGTCAATTCACTCATAATTTTTACTCCTATGAAAAATTAAATCTAGGCTCTTCAATTTGAACCTAGATTTATTAATACTTGTAATACATTTAATAATTAAATAGTTCTCCTATTTAATCTCTGTACTTTCAATACTTTATCTAATTTATTCCAATTCCATTTCTTTGTATTTTTCTTTTTTCTTATCCTTATCTAATATAATTTCTTTATGTTCAAATTCTAAATCATTACTTTTCAAATAATCATCTACTAATTCATGCAGATAAAAATTATCTCCTATTTTTTCATCAATAAACTCTATTAAATTTACACTTGTTCCTTTATCAATTATAAATTCTTCATTATATTTAATATTTTCATTCAGTGAGAAAGTAAACTCTATTGCCTTATCTACTGTTCCATTTTCAACTTCTTTTTTAAATTTCTCTAAGGTTTCTACTAATGTAAGTTTTTCTCCTTTAACAAAACTAGAAACTTCTGAATACATTACTTCTACAGTCTTATTCCCTTTATTCTCTAACTCTGCATTAACTATACTTTCTTGTTGAAATTCTATTGAATTCTCTATTCCATTATTTAATAAATTATACTCACTTTTCATGTAATCTTCATAAACTTTATCTAATAAATCTAAGTCATCTATATTTTTTTCGACAGATACGATAGCTCTTATAAAATCCCTGTAATTCTCTTTCATTAATTCTTCTATGTTATTCTTCATTACTTTAAAACTTACTTCTTCGTACTCTCTATCTGTTAATTTCCAATCATCACTATTACCTTCTTCATTTGAAAAGTGAACCTCACTTTTATCTACTTGATATTTTTCTTCTTCTAAATTATCTACATTGACTAAATTTTGAAAAGATTTTTCTTCATATCTCTTTTCAAGTTTTAACATTTCATCGAATGTTATTTCTTCTTCTAAATTAGCATAATTGCTAAAAGCTTCTCTTGCTACTGCTTCACCACAATCCCAAGTTCCATGCAGTCTAATATCATCTTCTTTGTTAATTTCTTCTATTTCCTTTCTCCATTCATTATATAAATCTTCTAATTCTTTATCATTTCTCATAACTTCTTTCTCCTTTATTTCATATAAATTTTTATCATATTCTCTATTTTCATTTTTCTCTAATAAATTTTCCTTATCTAATGATAAAGATAAATCTTTATCATTAACTAAAGTTTTTTCAATAACATCAATATACTCTTTGACAGTTTCTCTAACTTCATTTATAAGTTTTTCTTTATCTTTTAATTCAACATCTTTAGTCCATGAATTTATATATCTAAATGAATATTCTGATGTATCTAACCCAAAATAGCTGCATACTACGTATGCGACCATTTCTGCTTGAAATTCTTTTGCATTTGTAGTGTAATTATCTCTAGTTTCCATAGTATGAAGTTTGGCATGAGTTAATTCATGAATTAATGTTTTTACATTTTGCAATTGAGTATTTCTAGGATTTAAAGCTACTTCTTTAGTTGCTGGATAACTTACTCCCTTTACTGCACCTAATTCATCTTTTGGCTCTATTATTTTAACTCCTATTTTCTTTGCTATATTCTCCATAGCTTTATACATTAAGTTATAGTTTTTAACTTCTCCATCAATCCATCTGTTAGGGAATATTTTAGGTAAATCTTCTGCTTTAGCATTAGTTTGACTTACTTCAAAAACATATCCTTGATTGAATATTAATTTACCTTGTCTAACCTCAATTTTTCCTTCCTCTATTAGCCTCCTTTCTTCTTTCGTTGCATATTTTAATTTAACTTCTTCTCCTTTTTCATTAATGAAATAATCACTTAATTTATTAGGAACTAATATTTTAATTCCTTTCTCTCCTTTATTAACTGTAAAACCTTTTTCTTTCCAAAAAGCATATGAGCCAACGGCTAAAGCACCTTTAAATTGTTCTTGGATTAAAAAAGTATTTCTAAGTGAATAGTTATAAAATTTACTCATATAATTCAATAACTCTTTAAGATTTTCTGTAGTAGCAACACTATTTTCTATTCCTACATTAGCTTTTTCTATAAGATCATTAACTTCCTTTTCTTTATCTTCTTTAGATTTTCTTTTGTATGTTTTTGCCATATCATTTTTTATCCTTTCCTAAAATAATAAAACGCCAGGCATTTTACCTGGCGTTATTATTCAATATTTTCATTTACAACTTTAGTTTCTAAATCATATTCAACAAGCATCATTTCTACATCTTCATCTTGTAATTCTAATTTTATTGATGTAACATATTCTTTTGAAGCTTTTACTATAACTTCTTTTTTCTCAAGGCTATTATATACTTTTAATTCAGTATCACTTACTATATCTCTAACTATCCCTAAATTGCTAAACATATTTCATCACCTCCCTTCAATACTTTAAAATTTTTTGTTTATAATTCTAATTCTTCTATTTCTTTTTCTCTCTCTCTATTTCTTTCTGCCTTCTCATATTCTCTTTGATTTATATACTTTTCAAAATCATTTCTCATTGCTTTTTTTAATCTATTCATTGTTCTTGCATTAATACTTATATTAACTTTATTATCATATTCAAATTTATTTTGAGATTGTTCTTTGATATTTTTAATAGATTTTCTTCTGAAAATCTATTAAAAATATCATTTACGTTACTATCTCCATTTTTATTACTAGAACTAAAGTCATAATCTTTCTTTCCATCCGAACTATTAATATTTTCTTTGTTAGTTCTAAAATTTTCTTTAGAATTTTCCTTTTTACCTTCTTTTTTTTTATACTCCTCCCGTTCTTTTTTGTCACTACCCAATTTTTCATCTTCAATTTTAAACTTTCGTTTAAAATTTTCTTCTCTTTCTCCTCCCACTTTTTCTCTCTTATTTTTATTTTTTTCTTCTTCTTCCTTTACGTAATCTTTAAGCTCTTTTAAAATAGAATTTCCCATTCTTTTTAATAATTCTTTTTCTTTATTCTTTTTATAATCTTTGTATCTATCTTTTTCTTTACCTTCTTGCCCTTCTCCATATACCCTTTTAAGTTCTAACTCTTCTATAGTTAATCTTTTCATTAACTCTGTATAATCTTCCTTATGATATGTTTCAATATAATACTTACTTATTCCATCTATTAACGGTCTTATATTATTTATTTTATTATATCCATATTGCCAATACTTTTTATTAGTAGGTAATTTTTTTAATAACTCTAATGTCTTTTCTTTTAAAATTTTATCATCTGATGATAAAAATTTTTCTTTATCCTTTATTATATTTTCTCTTATAAGTTCATTAATTTTCTGATACTCTTTCTCTCTATGTCTTAATTCATTTATAAAATTACTTTTCATTTTACCTAGTTCACTTTTAGTTCTTTTTCCTCTCTTTCTAGGGTTATCTGTCAATTCAACTGTTGCAATATGAACATGAATATTATCTGTATTATAATGAAAACTCGCACTCCAAATAGCAGTATCCATATTAGATTTATCAAGATGATTATTCATAGACCGCCTTACCGCTCCCCTTATTTTCTCTTCATCAAGTATATGACTTTCTTCATCATAATATCCATGTTCTATTAGCCATTCATTATCAAAACTAAATACATCTTGCCACATTAAGCTCCCATTTTTTTGTGCTAATCTAAATTTATCTTTTAAACTATTACGTTCATCATCTGTCAAATAATCTTTATCAGAAGTAAAAAGACTTCCTAATTTTTCTGGATTACCCATATAATCATTATATAAAGAAAATTCATCAAACTTATAGGCTCTTGTAGCTTCATCTCTATCTATATAATCAATATATGATGAAAAAACTCTCTCCTTTGCTTCTACAAACTTTGATACAAAAACTACTGAAGGACTACTCATTTATCTTATTTTCTTTCATTATCTTATTTCTGTAAAGTCTTTTTTTCACTTCTTCTTTTGCTATTTTTAATGCTGGACTTTCCATTGATATTTCAGTTGTTAATCCAGTTGTTGTTACTATTTTACCTATACCTTCTTTAATTAAATGTCCATTTATCATCTCTATCAATATTTGAACATTCTTATCTGTTTCACTAGCACTTAATTTAAATTTACTAATATCATCTCTTAATACTTTCCCTATTTCCTTCGCCATAAGTTTTGCAGTATCTTCTGTTTTAATCCTGGATCGTTTCTCATGTTCTTTTACTACCATTTCTAATGCTAAACTTACTGATGATAAATTATTTTCCTTTTTTATTTTCATTAAATACTCGTGAACTTCATTATTTACACAATATCCTTTTCTTAATTTAGTCATTTTCAAAAACCTCCTCATAGCTTATACAATTTTCTTTCATAAATGTACTCATTACTTTTGTATTTAAATCTATTATCTTAGATAGTTTATTAATCATCATTGCTTCTCTATCTTGAAGTTTTTTTATTTCATCATCCAATGAAATAAGTAATAATTGTTCTCTTAAAAATTCTTCTCTACTTATTCTTAGTTTTTTAGCTTTTTCATCAATTAATGATACAACATTTCTTGGGAGTTTTCTTATTAATATATCCATACTCACACACCTAACCTCCATTTTTAAATTGCTATCGCAATAAGCTTTTAAAAAGCTTAACCAAATACCAAAAAGGAATGACTTAATTTTAGAAAAAAAGTATTATCCTAAACCTTAAATTTTAACGTATTAAAATACTAATTTAAAACTTAATATATACCTTTCTAAAATCAAGTCAGAGCATAAGGAGAAACTGTTAGCAAATCTTTGCTAACCTAGGCAAAGCCTAGGGTTTCTCTGATAACACCAAAACATCACTTTACATAGCTTTTACATAACTTTTTACATAACATTTACATAACTTTTTCTTCATTTATCTATACTTATTATATAAATAGTCTGGTAAACTTTTTATAATATCATTAATCTTTTTATTAGCTAATGATAGTTTTTCTTTTTCTTCTAATATATTTTTCTCTATATCTTTTATGGCATTTTCTAATGAACTTATACTACTTTTATAACTATCTATTTTTTGATTAGCTTCTAGTTTTTCTTTATCTGTTAAATATTCTTTTTTACTTTCTAAAATATTAATTTCTTCTTTTGTATTCCCTATTGTTGATTTCTTTTCTACAATTTCTTCTTCATATTTTGCAATAACATTTTCTATATTTTTTATATCATTCTCTATATTTTCAATCATATATTCTTCTTTAGTTCTCTTATCTAGGTCATTATTTTTTTTACAAATTCTCTCATCTATATATACTCTTGTTTCTCCATTTTCTTTTGCATTTTTCTCTTTAATATCTAATGCAATTGCACTCCACTTTTTAGGTGTTGTAATAAAAATAACTATATTATTTTCATCTACTGTCATAAATTCAACTGGTAATTTCTTATTTGTATTTTCTCTTGTTATTGCTTCAAATTCAAAATCATTTGCAAAATTTATATTAGTTTTATTTACTCCTAATTTAACTTCTAACAGATTTTTTTCTTCATTAAATTGTTCTTCTTTTATAAAAACCTCTGAATTTTTCAATGCTATTTTTTTATTTAATTCTGTTGTAGTTAGCCTATTATTTGTTTCAAAAAATACTCCTGAAGAAAGAAAAAAAATATATCCTGTTGCTATAAAAAACAATAACAGAATATACTTATATGACCTTTTATAATTAATTTTATTTTTAATTTTTTCAGTATTCTTATGAAATTTATCAAACTTTTCATTTAATCTTTTATTAAAATCCATAAAATATTTTCACCTCATTTTTATTCTATAATATCTATGAAAAAATACTATAATTGATATTTACTATCTATATTTTTTTTAATTAACAACTCTTCTTACTTTACCATTGAAAGTTTTTTGCCAATATGGTAAATTCATATCTGTAATTTCTACTCCATTTGTAGTACCATCATGTATAAACTTTCCTTCTCCAAGATACACTCCAACGTGTCCATTAATAGTATAGGTATCAAAAAATATTATATCTCCCCTTTTCATATCTTTAGGGGCTATCCTTTCTCCTATATTAACTAATGAAAATGTAACTACACTCGCTCTATCTCCTAATTGAATACCTGCACTTGCATACATATAATGTATGAAAGAAGAACAATCAAACCTACCTGCTAATACATCTGCTTCAGTTCTTCCTCCACCCCATACATAAGGTGATTTTCCTACCCACTTCATACCAGCTTGAATTGCTTTTTCTATTGTTTCATTATCTAATGGAGTTCCACTTCCTATTAATCCACCATCTCTAAATTCCATAGCATATTTAAAAACTTTATTTGGATAATCGTGTTGTGCATTATCGAGGTCTACGCTCATTCCATAGCTCGGACCTCCATTATAACAAGCAAATATTCTTCGTAATATTTCTCTAAACTCAACGTCATTTTCATTACTATTCCAATTAATTAAACTCATATTTTCATTATTATTATAGTCTAATTTATTTACATATCCTTTACTATATAAAACATAATTAGCATAATATCTAAGTATATATGCACCTGCTAAAATTTGAACTCTTGGCTCTTTCAAATAAATATTCCACATTTCATCAGAACTTGAAAATTCATATCCTAGCTTTTTATATTCTGCTCCAAGACCTCCATTAATATGACTTGCCCATAAATCTAATCCACTAAAATCTATTTTCTGTATTTGCATAATTCCATATGCTCCAGCATAACTAGCATTAGGATTAAAATTACTTTCTTGTTTTGATACCGCAGACAAAACCCAATTAGGAATATTGAATATTTCACTTGCTTCATTGTAATACTGTATATATTCGCTTGGAACTTCTCCAGATAAATCCGATATATTACCTTGACTACTGTTAATTCCAACTATAAAAAGTAATATTCCTCCACCTATTAATATTGATAATCCTAAAGTAGAACTTAATAAAGCTACTAATCCTTTTATTAGTAGCTTTCCCCAATTCTTATATCTTTTTAGTTGTTTATATTTTTTACCTATATTGAGTTGTTGCATAATTCCCAACTCTCCATTCATTATTTTCTTTTATAAAAAGTAATGTAACTATATTATGCTCTCTATTTATAATTTCTTTATTTTTATCAAGAATATTTGACATTAATTCATACTCCCAAGTTAAAGAATTATCTTCATTAAATTTACTCTCTATAGGATTTACCTCATAAACTTCTCTAGCAAAAAAGTCTTTAAATAATCTAGGCTGCTTACTTTCTATAAATGTTCCAATAATAAAACTTTTCATACTTTCAGTTGCATATTGGATAGCTTTTTTAACATTACTTTCGTGTCCATTATTTAAGTCATAACTATGAATTAATTTGATAAATTCAAGTCCTATATTCTTTGTTTTTTCTATTTCCTCATCAGAAGCTTCAATAATATTTGCTTCTAAATTTTCATTTTGTGCTGAACTTTCTTCTAATTTATTACTATTAACAATTTCATTATTATTAGCTTTATCTTCTACATAAGTAGTATCTTCTTTATAAAAATCATTTACTTTGTCTTTATTTATAACAAAAACTCCACTTATTAATATAAGTGAAGTTAATAAAAGTAATATAGACTTTTTCTTCATACTACATACCACCTTTAAAGATTAATTTTTCTTCTTCTGATAACTGTACTTGCATTGAAACATTCGATAATCCATCAATAGCTAAAATACATCTTCCCTTTCCAAACTTAGGAATACTATCTATTTCACTTTCGCTTAAAATACCTTTAAATACTTTTCCTAAAAGTTCTTTATCAGCAGTATCTTGTTTCATAATAAATTTATATTGTGTCATGGTAAATATCTTTTTAATTCTTTCTAATGCTTGATGATTCTTTGCATTTTCAGGAACATAGTCATTTATTGTATGATTTGCAAGCATTACTCCACCAAAGAATTTTCTTAACTCTCTAATGGCAGTATCAACTATTTCAATTGAATCTATATTATTTACATTTATAAAATTATGTGCTTCATCTAATACTAAGAGAAATCTTTTAATTTCATCTTCTGATTTATTTCCATTTTCATAATCATATTTTTCTTTTCTTCCTACAACTAACGCTTGTCCCCATATAGAGCTTAAAGCAGTAAATAATTGTGTTGTAAAAATTCTTTTATCCATTTGTTTTAAGTTAGTACAATTATAAGATACAAACTGTACTTTTGTAATGTCATCTATAGTTGAATGAGCATTAAACAAATCTCCATAATTTAAAATAAGTTTAGAAATTAAAAGTTCTATACTTTCTAATCTTGCTAACTTACTAGGTGTCAACTCTCTTACCTTACCATTTTCTAAATAAAGTTGTTTTCTAACATATTTTAAGAAATCATCTAGTATAGGATATTGACTTGACTTATATTGAGTTGCTTTTCTTTTTTCAATTCCAAATTCCTCATAAAACTCACATATTAATATCTCAAATTCTGATATTTCATCTTCAGAACAAGTAGGTTTTAATGTTCTATATAAATTATTTAATCTAGCCAAATTACTAGCAAAGCATTTATCTTCTAATATCATTCCTGTTCTTTCATCTGCTATTGTTGGATATATGTGTAATGGATTTACAATATCTCCAGTACCATCTAAAAATATTTCTTTTCCACCTAAAAACGCTACTAATGTGCTAAACTCATTAGCAACATCAATAGTTCTTACATAATTACCACAAATAATATTGTTTACAATTATCTTTTTCATTAATGATGATTTACCCGAACCTGGTTTCCCCATTAACAAACAACTATACGATATTCTTTTATTTGTATTATGAAATAAATCAAATATAACACTACCACCAGTTGTAGTTGTTCCAATAAAAAGCCCCCTAGGGTCGTTTATTGATGTATGATGAAACGGAAGTCCAGCACCTAGACTTAATGCAGGTATAGGCTTCCACTTTCTCTTTTTATCATATTCTCTTTGAACTGCATAACTTGTAAATAATGATTGATACTCATTATTTTGTTCATTTAACAAGACTATAGCTTTAAATAACTTCCCTTCTTCAATTTTCTTTCTTACTTTATCTATAGTTTCTTCTAATTCTATTCTAGTTGGTGCATATACAAAAACTCTAATGGTTATAAGTTTTATAACTTCTCCCCTTTTCATAACTTCATCAGCTAAAAGTTCTAATATTCTATATTCTCTTTCTGCCTTCTTCTTATCACTATGCTTTACAGCTTCACTATATCTTGAACTTTGTTCTGCTAGTGCTTTATCAATTTTCTTCATTACTAATTCTTTAACTTCTGTTCCTATATCAATAGTTGCAATAGTATTTTCTATATTGACAATACTATTAAGCCAAAACTGATCCACTTCGGTTGGGAAAGCATATACATGTAAACAAGCCTCGTATCCATCACCTTTTATTATCTTATTTTCATCAAATTTAACTCCACCTTGTGGCTGAATTTCACTTAATAAATATGGATTATATCCACTATTAATTTCTGCTATTTTCATAATCTACCTCCATAATAAAAAGGTGTCCCCCGAGGACACCTTACTATCTTAACATCTATTGTTTTTTATTTATAAAACTTTCATTTTAATCAACTTTAGAATTCATATTATTTAGCTTTTTAAGTATTTTAATCTTCTTTTCAATATCAATTTCAAACACTTGTAATTCTCTGTTGCTTGATAATGCTACCTCTTTATTATTAAGCATTTCTTTTTCATCTTTAGCGAATATCATTAAAAAGAATTCTCTATTAGTTCTTTTCTCTTCAATAGTTTTTAATTGCTTCATTCTATGTTCTAAAAACTTCATTTGGTTAGCATTATTACATTGTGCTATTTTTTTACTTAAATATTTTTGTTGTCTAGTAGTATCTGCAGGATAATTCATTGCTATTATTTTCATATCTTCTATATAACTCTGTAATAAATTAGTAAATGATAAAATATACGTATGATACTCAACCTCATTCATACTCTTTATATCAATACTTTCAATTTGTAACACATCTAAATATCCTGTTTTTGTCTTAAAATATCCATACTCTGATAAAGAAATAATTGAAAGATTATCTTTTGTTTCTTTAAAAACTTTTTTATCTTCTGCAATTAAGTTTCTATTCTCTTCCTTCTCTTTCTGCTTTTTAAGTTTTTCTTCTCTTTTTAATTCTTGTTGCTCTTTTTTATTTGCTCTTTTAACTTTATTTTTATTTAAAGTTTCTCTTAAATCCAATTATCTCATCCTTTCCACTATAAAAGTAAACCTAATAGGAATTTCCTCTATTTTTACATAAAACAAAAAGATGCCTTATCAGACATCTTTTAATCTATTTCATATTCAGTAATTACTCCATTAGAAGCATTTATTTCATAATTAAATTCTTTGTTATTATGATAAAACTCTATATCATATTTCTCTATTCCATCATCTAAATCAAGCTCTGCTTTTATAAATAAAACTTGACTTGCTCCTAAATTAGCATGTTTTAGTGCTATATTTTTTGCTTCTTCTAATGTTATTTTACTATTATTAGTACTATTAACTTGTTGCAAAATTGAATAGTTTTCTATATCATAATCATACCCTATAATATTTCCTGTTTTTACATCTATTTCATAGTCGTATTCTTTATTATTATAATAAAATTCTATATCATATTTCTCCATTCCATCATCTAAATCATACTTTGCCTTTATAAATGAAACTTGACTTATGTCTAAATTAGCATGTTTTAGTGCTATGTTTTTTGCTTCTTCTAATGTTATTTTACTATTACTAGTACTATTAACTTGTTGCAAAATTGAATAGTTTTCTATATCATAGTCATATCCTATAATATTTCCTGTTTTTACATCTATTTCATAGTCATATTCTTTATTATTATAATAAAATTCTATATCATATTTCTCTATTCCATCATCTAAATCATACTCTGCCTTTATAAATGAAACTTGACTTATGTCTAAATTAGCATGTTTTAGTGCTATGTTTTTTGCTTCTTCTAATGTCATTTTACTATTTACTCTAGTAGTAAGCTTATTATTTTCTATTACTTTTGTACAAGATGTAAAAATCATACTCATTGATATAATACTTGATAATATTAATATTTTCTTCACGCCTTGATTCTCTCCTTTTAGTTTTTTTTCATTATAACTCAAATTTTATAAAAATAAAATATTTTTAATATCAATTATTCTTCATAATTTTCAATTCTACCAAATGTATTCTTCTCTTTCTTAATTGCTAGTATTATACTATCATATACTTTTTTACCTTTATTATCTGCTGAATCTAGTACTAATATAGTTGTTGTAATTACCACAAAAGCAATAAAAGGTATTTGTAAGGCTGAATATACTACCACTCTTAAACCAAAAGATATTAAAAAAGATAGTATAATTATTCCTAAATCCATAAAAGTTATTGGAAATCTACTTGTTGACATCTTTACATCTAATTCTGTCGGAATAATAAATTTCATTATAAGTTCCTCCTTATTCTATCTGCTACAATCTTATCTTTTATTTCTTGCTCCTTTATTCCTACATATCTTCGCAAATCTTTTGCCGTATTATTACCTATTTTATAACTTGTCCTCATATTATTGGCTAGTTCTCCATTCTTAATATTATTAACCTTTGAATTTATTAATCCACCTAAAAAGTCTTTAACATTTCTTGTTTCCTTAGGATCAATATAATTAGGTTTATCGTATCCCCTTCTTCTTACTCCCCAATCAATATCAACTCCATAATCATTATTCATATTACTATTAAAATTAGGATTCGATGTATTACCATAACTCCATTCTTTATTTTCTCCTTTTGCTAATCTATCATAATTAGTCAATCCATTACCTTTTCCCCTAAGTGGTTCAGTATTACCAGTAATGAAATTATCTCCTTGTAATAATCCATCTGATAAACTATTTCCCATATTATCAGAAGATATATCTGAAACTCCATACTCATCTAAAGTAGGAATATCCTTATCTAAATCATCAAAGCCTTGAATATCTCTATTATCTAAATCAGAGATATTATCATCTAAATCATTATTTAACTTATCTGCATTTTCTTTATTACTATTATATAAATCTGAAATATCATTTTCTTCCCCATTATTAGGTGGCATATTATTAGGTGGCGTATCATCTATAGAATTAAATAAACCATTATCTATATCAGAATTGCTATCTCCAATTTTTTTCATTTCTCCATCATCTAATAAAGATTGTTGTAATGGATTAAATCCCTCATTATTCATTTCATCTTCTAAGTCTGGAATTGCTCCATCTCTAAATCCTTTTAGTCCAGCACCCAAAACTGCTCCTGCACCTAATCCAGCTTTAGCGACATCACCAACTTTATCTAATCCACGTCCAATCTTTCCTAGTATATCCATAGCACTATTTATTCCCATTAAAGTCCTAACTCCACTTGAAAGCCCTGCATCAACACCAAATATTTTTTCTAATAAATTAGGACCATCTATTACAAAAAGTCCTGCTCCAAAATTAATCATTATACCTGCAAAACCTGTAAGATTATTTTGAAGCCAGGCAGTTCCTAATATATATAATTCTAGTGTTAATCCTACGGATACTATTGCTATATATAATGATAATATGTGCATTAACATTTGTTTAGTTTTCTGTCCACTTCCTATATCTGCTAATGCACCTCCAATTATAAAAATCTTACTAAATGCTAATTCCATCATTAATTTTACAACCTTAATCATTGTAAATATCAATACTAAAGCAGTTATAAGTAATGTTGTAATAATTTGAAAGAAGTTAATATCCCAACGATAATATTCACTATCTATTTTAAACCATCCATTTATTCTTTTTAACTCATATCCCTCACCACTTGAATTAGGGATTAATTTATTTTCAAATACCTTTTTATTCCTAACATTACTTCTATCAATTTCTTCTGTTGGGTCTATCTTTGTTATATTATTTTTGTCAATTTTGTTTCTTGGCTCTATATTCCTATTTTCAAAATTGTCTTGGTCATATAAATAAATATCAGTAACATTATTGGATATTATTTGCGTTGCTAAAGTACTTTCTGTTGTAGTAAATAATTTAAATCCTTCTTTAGTTACATCTCCTAAAGACTTCATAGCAGTAGGTAAAAAGAAAATTATTAATAATGCTATAATAATATTACCTGGTATCTTACTTATATCAAACTTCTTTCTATTCACCATGAGGTGATATGCTATATAAAGTAATGATATTACTAAAAAAGCTATTGCTACAGGCTTAATTTTATCTATTATTTCATTAACTACTGAACTATCAAAGAAGTTTAAAAACTCCATTATCTCATCTAGCACTCCTTGAGCAGAATTCACTAAAATTTCTAATAGTTTTATTAATCCCCACCCTAAAAATCTTGCTAGAAAATAAAAAACATTACTAGGAGTTAATTTATCTGAAAACTCTAGTAATACTCTTATAGCTTCTGCTTCTCCCATATCATGTTTTCCCTCCTATCTATTTATTAATAATATTATTTAATTTCTTTAATACATCATCTCCAACTTTTTCTTCTACCTTTAAATTTCTTATATATTCTTTCATATCATCTATATTTTCAATTTCTTCTATTACTTCTATTTCACTATTTGATAGCATAGAATCTAACAATTTTATTATTTCTGCTTTTTTACTCTTTTTCAATTTACCTTTATTATTCTCTTCTTTAACACCTTTATTTTCTTTAGCCTTTTCAGCTTCAAGTGCTTTTTTTGCTCGTTCTCTTTGATAATCTCTCAACGCATTTTCTTCTATAATTTGTTGCATTTTATTCTTTATTAAATCAACCATTTCATCTTCAAAATCAACTTTTAACTCTTCAAGAGATACAGTATTAAATGAATTTTTAATATAAATATTTCTCATAGATGAATTTTTAGAAAATACATCACTTAAATACTCATATTGAAATTTCATACCCATTTCTTCAGTATTTAAAATAGGATATGATACTGTTTTATTTCCTTTTAAATCTTGTCTGTGCATAGGTTTTATAACTACATTTTCACCTAGTTTTAATCTCATTAAATCATCATATCTTATAACTGGAACTGTTTCTAAGCTTTCAGTTATATTTTTATCTAAGGAAAGAACTGATCCTTGTCTTGAATTAGTAACTATTGTTTTTTCACCAGTCATTTTAGAAATTTCTTCTGTAGTATCTACATCTGTACTCATTATATAAACTGTATTAGCACAATTATCTACAAGAGTTTTATAATTCTCTCCATACATTTCTTTAAGTTGTGCAAAAGATTGAACTATTGGAATGAATTTTAGTCCTCTACCTAAACAAACTGTTAATGTTTCTGCGAAGTTTTCAATTGGAGACATATTACCTGCTTCATCAAGAATAAATACTACTTCTCTATCGGTTGAACCACTTTTACTTAGAGAAGCCTTTCTTGATAACATATAAGTTATTTGAGATATACAAGTAGTTGATAATACATGATTAGATTTATCAAAGTCTGGTACTATCAGAAATAATGCTATTGGCTTACTATTTTCCTTATCACAAACCGAATATTCCATTTCATATATTCCTGCTGTTCCCCACATAACTCTTGAATGATTAATTTCTATTTTATCTGTTAAATCTTCTCCTTTAACACCTAAAGCAGTTACTCCACTTCTTATACGTTCTTCTGAAAATTTATCATCTTTATATATAATTATATTTTTTGTTCCAAATAATTGTACTGTTTCATCTTTTCTATCATTACTCTCAATATTATTTATATTATCTTCAATATTCTTATTTTCATCATTCTCATTTGGTCTATCTGCATCTATAATTATTACATTAACTTTCTTTGTATCACTCTTATAAAAACCTATTTCTTCAAGTTTTATATCATTAAAACTTGTCAACTTGGCAACTCTCTCTCCTAAATATACTTGTAATTTCATAGATGCAGTAACAAATACACTTGCTCTAGTTTTGCTCTTTGCAAACTTTACAGTATTGTATTGTCTTTTTGCGATAGATTCTTTAGGTAAATTATCAAAATAAATATCTATTCCTGTACCTTCTTCTAGTTCTTTTCCCCCTAATTCTCCTAACATATTAGCAACAGAAAAAAGATTTACTTTCATTTCTTCCTTATCCCAATATTCAAGTTCTTCTTTAGTCATGCTTTCTCTTTCTTTATTAGTTTTTATACACCTCTCACATAAAGCTAATATAAGAGCATTAACTAAGTTCATTGATAAATCTTCCCATGTACTATCATGACTTTTTGTGTTATGATACATTGCAAAAGTAAAAGTTCTACATCTTAATTCTGCTTCTGCAAAATCTCCTTCTCTCCATGCTTCTTTAATAATCTCTAGTGGATTATATCCAATTGAATTATTCATCTCTAAGAAATCAATTACCTTAACTTCATACCCCTCTCTCTCGAGTAATTCCTTACTCATTCCACATAATTCTCCCTTAGGATCATTAAAAACCAATGATGATTTTTCTCTTGCTCTTGAATATATATCTATTGTTATTAACACAAATCCTTGACCTTTACCACTTCTAGTTGTACCTATAACTATAGTGTGAGTTGAACTTATATCAATATAAATCTTATCACCAACTCTTGATATAGGTACTCCACCTTTTCCTTTAAACTTTTCTCTCTTTTCAGGAATTTCATGATATTCATTTTGAATTTCTTTTAACGTTGATAATCTTCCACTTCCCTTTTGCCCCTTTTCTAAATTTTCAAAACTTGCTTTAATATTTATTCTTAATTTTATATAAAATACTATTAAAAATAGAAAAACTATTAAATATATAAGCCAAAACTCAAATTTAGGTAATATGAATTTATATATTGGATAGCTAATATTTGCATTATTAAATTTAAAAAATATAAAATCTATTAATCTTATTAAAATATTTGTTATAATAAAAATAAATATAAATAATACTACCCCAATAATATTTAAGGCTTTAGATGTTGCCAATATCCTAAGTCTTTTTAAAATTCTAATACTTTTATCATTATCATTTAATTCCCTTATTTTTTCTTCTGCTTTACTTACTCTTATATTATTCGCTATTTGCTTTTTTAATTTATTAAACAAGAGAAAACCTCCTTAATAATGAAAATAAAAAAATTGAGGTATCTTTTTAAAACACCTCAATTTCCTCCTAGAAATTAATTAAACTTTGAATATATTCTCCTATCGGAAAACATCCTAAAGCTAATATTAATCCACCTATAGCCCAAACTAAGTCATCTTTAACTTCCTCTCTCTTTGGTTTAGACCACATTGCCTTAAAACCAATTTTCAGTAAACAAAATATAAAAAGTCCTCCTGCTGCTAATTGCACTGATTGTGTTAATGTTTTTAATATATTTAAAACTATATCCATTAATTATCTTTCCTCCTACTTTCCTATAAGTTCAAAAACATCATCTAAATTTTCCTCTATCATTTCTTCTAGCTTCTTCAAATACCAGTCCTTAAAGTCAATGCCTTTAAGCTCACATATCTGTTTAACTCTTTTTTCCTTTTTCTTTATTTGTGCTTCTATTTTCTCTACTGCCATTTTCATCACCCCCTTTCAATAAAAAAGAACTTCTCGGCTATTGCCTATCAGAAGTTCTTTTCTAAAAATATTTATATAAAAAGGTGTCCCTTGGGGACACCTTTCTAATTTTGCAAATCTTTATGAATTAAATCATCAATAGTTACTTCAAACCCTTTAGCTAAACTATCAACTATTTTTATAGTAGGATTATTAGTTATTCTATCTTCTATTGCTTTAATACTCCTTGTACTAATATTACATTTACTAGCTAAAGCTCTAAATGTATATCCATTCTTTTTTCTTAAATACTTTACATTTTTAGCTAACATTTTCAACCCTTCTTTTTTATTTATATTTTTCATGTTAAAATTATTTTGTGTCAATTTTGACACTATATAAAAATTATGGAGGTGTTATTATTAAAAAACTTATGCTTAAACTTTCTAAAGCTAAGTTTGAACTTAGAAAGGTGATTATTGGTATCTTATATATAGGTTTATTATTTTCACCTTTCCAAGTTTTAACTGGCAACTTTAAAGCTGAGCCTTTTGTTATATGGTTAGTTCTATCAGTTGTTTTAACTATACAACAAGTTGCCTTATATGGTACTAATACTAAATGGAATGAATCTATTAAATTTTAGATTTATTTCAAACATTTAGGAGAGTTTAATACTCTCCTTCACCTCCATAAAATTTAAGCTATTTTATTTTTTCTCTATTCTAATCAATTAATTCATCTAATTTAACTCCTAATACATCTGCAATTTTCTTAACTGTATAAATACCTGGATTTTTTGTTTTTCCATTCTCAATATTACTTATAACTGTGATATCCAATTTACTTTGTCTTGAAAGTTCTCTTGATGATATCCCTATTTTTTCTCTAAAAACTTTTATTTTTTTCATATATCGCTTCACCTCTTTTCCATAATATTCTATAATTTTGTTGTATTTTTACATCATATTTATTATTAAGGAGTGATTTTGTTGTTTGATTTTTTTAAAAAGTTAAAATTAAACTTTAATTTCAACTTTAAATTTATTGAAAATATAAATATTTCTTTTGAAAATTTTTTCAACAAAAATGTTTTTATATCCCCTAGCACTAAAAAAATAGAGTATTCTATTAGTTATAAAATACTCAACATACTTATTAAAATATCTATAATTATTTTTTACTCTATAATAAGCTTTTTATTATTTAAGTATTTTGCTAATGATACTATTAGAAATTTTTCGTTATTTAATATCCCCTCTTTAACTATAACTCACTTAAAAATCATTTTTATAATATCATTCTTAACATTAATTATGTCATGTTTCTTATTTATTAAAGAACTATTTAGCAAAAAAAATTATTTATTTATTCCAATTTTTATTTCATTGGTTTCAATATTTATAGTTTCAAAATATCCTTTCTTAATCATATCATATAATAAGTAATAAAGGATATTTTATACAATGTAACAAGGCTACTATTAACGCTTTATACTTAGAATTTTTTTCTTTTGTATAAATACTACATATAAGTTCTATCGTCATTAAATTAAATTCTATTAACATATATGTAATTAATAGATTTGTATTATTAATAAAATATATTTCAACAAGTAATGCTATATATACTACAATATACAAAATAAATATAATATTTATAAATTTGTCTATATTCATTTTTTTCATACTAATTCCTCCATAATTAAAAAGTGTCCCCCGGGGACACCTAAGCTACTACCGCACTCCACATTAACTTACTCACTTCGTTCCGTTACTTAATATTCCGTTTGGTCTACTATTTATAATTCTTCTTTTAATTTCTGCTTTACTATCCTTTCTATCTCTGCTCTTTCTTCATCTGTAAATATCTTTTCTTTTCTCTCTTTATCTTCTTTTATTAATGTCTTTATGTATTCTGAAAAACTATCCTGTGATAGTGCAAATATCATTAGTTTTCTCTCTGATTTTTTAAAGCTTACTGAATATACTAATCTCACATTACTTATTTTCCCTTCATCTTTATGTATCTAAAAAAGGTGTCCCCCCGGGACACCTTCACTTTAACTCTTTAAAGACTAAATTGTCTATTGTTACATCAAATAAACGAGATAATTTATATAACTCTGTATGTTTCGGTATAACTTCTGATTCTTCCATTTTTCTTAATCTCTTTTCTTCAATCCCTGTATTATTGGCTACATAACTAACTTTCCAATGTCTTTTATTTCTTAAAAGTTTTATATTCCTTGATATTCTTTCTAAATTATAACTTATCATATTATAATTCTCCTTTCTACTATTAATTCTTCTAATGGTATATTCAAAGCATATGCTAGTCTAATTATTGCATCTAACCTCATATCACTTCCTTTTTGATTTTCACAATAAATAATAGCACTTGTTGAAACTCCACTTTTTCTTGATAATTCTTTTACTGTATATCCCTTTCTAACTCTATTTATTCTTAATTGCATACCTAAGTTCACACGTTCTTGCAAATTTACGCTCATCTTTTTCACTCCTTTATAAAAGGTGTCCCCGGGGGACACCTTAATAATTGCTATTTTCCTTTGTCTTTTAACTCTATCTTCTTTAGAGATTCCTTTTTACCTTCTTTTTTTAGTTTATCAATATAATTATTTATCCAATTTATCATCTTTTTTTCCATAACTTAATCACCTATATAGATAATACTTTTATCTCTTTACTTTCTCTATGTTGTATATGTAATTCCGTCGTTGGATTCTTTAATACTAACCAATTACTTGGATTCAATCTTCTTTCTTTCATTAATTTCTTTTGTTGTCTTGTTGGTTTTTCCCTTTCATCTCACATACACTTCCTATTCTATTGTTATTTCACCTTTGCATTTACTACAATATTTAGGTGATATAACTTTATTCTTTATTTCTATAATGAATTCATTTCTACATACTGGACATTTTATCTTTATTTTCATAATATCTTCTTTCCTTATATATTTTAATTTTACTACTTTCTTATTTATTTTTTTATTAAATTTTCTTTAATAAAATTATTCTCATTTTACCTATATTCTAAAAATATGTCCCCAGGGGACACTAATAAAATCTAATATAACTCCTAATCATATATTTTATTCTATAGACTTTTCTCTTTCTCTCATCTCTTCATTAGTTTCAAAAATAATAAAAATAATAAAAATAATAAAGATAATAAAAATAAATAAAGTTAATCCTATTAAAATAAAATTTGTCATTTTTTCTCTCCATAATTAAATATCTAACATGTTTGCTCATAATTTAAAGTAATATTAGAAAAACAAACACTAATATTTGCTTTACTAATACTATTTATAAAAGTGTCCCCTGGGGACACTTCTAAAACTTGATATATAATTTTCTTTATTAAAACTACTTACTATAAATACTCTTTAATAATATATTTTCCACATGGTAAATTTGAAATTTCAATATTTCCATCTTTTACTTTTATACTTTCTACTAACTTTCCATCTTTATAAATTTCTACTCTATTCTTTTTATACCTTGAGTATAATTTACACCATACCCTTAATCCTATATATATTGCTAATATTATAGATAGCCAAACTAAATTTATATTTAATAATTTTATATTAAATATCCCTAATACAACAATTATTGTATGTATAAAGTAAATTATATAAGAAATAATTCTATTTATTATATCTTTTTTTCTAGCTTTATAATTACTTAAAATTTCCATATTATAAATATCTTTTATAATATTTATCCCTAAAATGAAAATAGACAATCCTATTATTATTTTACCCATTAATTCCATTCCTCCAAATTTTATAAAATCATTTGCTATGTTTTCCATTATAATCTCTCCTATATAAATAATTAAACGGTGTCCCCTGGGGACACTTTCTATAATACTAATACAAATTTTAATAAAATTAACATTACTAATATTGATACAAGTAAATTTAATATAATTCCTAAAACTATATCCGTTATATCAATATTTCATCTTTTTATTCTTTCTATAAGAATTGATACTTTACTATTCATTAACTCTATACCTCACTTCTTTTAATTGTTGCTGGTAAATCAATAAAGAATACTATCACTCCAATTACTATTAATCCTTTAGTCGACATATCTATTTTTCCTTTCATAAAAAGGTGTCCCCTGGGGACACCTTCTAATATTCTATTTTCAAAAGATACCCCTAATTTATAAGGTTCTTCTTTACTTTTACTTTTTTATAAAGAATTATAAATGCTACCATCATTACTGGAGCTATAAATATACCTACAATAAACCATGCTAAATTTACTTCATATTTTTTTGATATATTTGAATAAGCTTGTATTTGTATAACAATAGCCCATATAGATAAAACCATATTTACAATAATAATTAATATACTTCCACTATAATTTGCTAGAAGTCCTACTATCATAGTAGCAATAAAAACCCATATATATTTACTACTTTTATTTCCTAGCTTTAATAACATAAATACATTTAATAGTGGTATCCAAGCAAACCACTTATTATCAATCCCCTCAATTTCCGCTGCACTTGATAAAGCTAAAGCCATGAAAACATAAGATACTATCCCACATATAAGTATTCCTAATCCCAACATTAACATCATAATTAACAAACTTTCCACTTTTAAATCTCCTCTCTCTAATAAAAAAAATTATATTTTTCCTTTAAAAAGGTGTCCCCCGAGGACACCTTTTACTATTTTAAATTAATTAGATTTTTCTTCCTAATTATAGTTTCATTTAACTATCTTATTATTATATTTTAACCAAACAAAACGTAATAATTTCCAAATAAAACTCCAATCGTAATAATAAAAAATAAAAAATGTTATTTTAAATAAAAATTCCATACTGGCTCTCCAATACTCTTTATAATTATTTTATTGCAAAAAAATAAAAGCTAGTTTATAGCTTTTTTATATCTTAACATTATTACACCAGCTAGAGTAACTATTAAAGCAACTCCTAAAACTACTGTTGTGTCTGTTCCACCTGTGTATGGTAAACTTTCAGCTATTCTCTTGTTTTTTAGTTCTGCTTTAACTATTTGTCCATCCTCAGTTATTTCAAATGTCGATGTTTCTGTAGTTAATTCAAACCCTTCTGGTGGCATAGTTTCAGATATGCTGTATTTCCCATATTCTAATTTGAATTTATTTCCTTCTGCTGATGAAACAAATTCTATAACTTGACCTTTATTAA
>NZ_JANKAF010000027.1:0-25343 GCF_024622765.1 Clostridium mucosae
TCATATCTCCATAAAGGTCAATTCTAAGTCTTGATCTATCCTTTATCTTTGTATCTATAGCAGATAAAAATATTTTATATTGATTCACAACATCAACTCCTTATATAAAAGCTTGTACTACATCAAAACACCTGTTATATATTTAAAACTTTCTTATGTCCTTCTTTAAAATAGCGAAGTTCATTATAACTAACTTTACATATCTTCATTATCTGTCTATCTGACCACCCTATAACCTTTAATTTTACATATCTTCTATATGTCAATATCAATATCAACCATCTCCTAATTTTCTAAACTACTCACATAATTACAAAGAGCATTTTCAGTTATTTTATAAGCACGTCCAACCTTTTTACATTTAAGTTCACCTTGATTAATAAGCCCATATACTGTATTCTTACTTACCTTCAAATAATCACATACTTCTTGAACTGTATATATCTTCAACATATAAAACTCCTTTCAAATTGTTTAAGTAATCATATTCTAAATACACACCTTCTTTTAGTGCCTTTTAGGCACTATGAGTTTAAAAAAATATCATCTTCCGAATAATCTAATACCGCTTTTATTTTAAGTGCTAATATAAGCGATGGGTTTTTATATCCCAATTCTATTTTTGAATATGTAGCCCTATTTATTTCTAAAATATCAGAAATACTTTGATGTGTAAATCCTTTTTCAAGCCTTATTTTTTTAAGAATTTTCCTCATTTACTCACCTCTTTTAGTTCCAATAAGGAACAATCTATATTTATATTATAGTGTCTATAAGGAACATTGTCAACCCTTTTTTATTGTAAAGTTAATTTTAGACACTCATTGTTTATTAAAGGAACATTATTGTATAAAATATAACTATATCACTTAACAAATGGAGGTGTTTATAAATGACATTTGGAGATAGATTAAAAGAATTAAGAGAAAAACATGGCTTAACCCAAGAACAATTAGCAAAAATATTAAATATCACAAGACCTACAATAGCTGGTTACGAAACAAAAGGAAAACAACCAGATTATGAGAAATTAAAAATATTAGCAGATTTTTTTAACGTATCAATAGATTATCTATTAGGACATACCGATATTAAAAATAACACTAAAAAAGATTTTAATAGTGATATCGTAAGAATTGAAAGAGCTAGAAAAAAAATGCCTAAAGATGAACAAGAAAATATGATGAAAGTTTTAGAAGCTGCTTTTGCAAAATACTTTAATGATTAGATACAAGTTTATTCATAAATTGGTTAATGATCTATATATATCTTTAGGCTTAGACAGTTATCCTATTAATATTAATAGATTAAAGGATACTTTCCCAAATATAAAATTTATTTCTTATAGCCAATTTATGAATGATTTTTCTCTTACCAAAAAGCAAATTTTTTCTTATTTTACTTCATTAGATGGTTGTTGTGATTACAAACCTAGTATCAATTCATATATAATTTATTATAACGATATAACAATTACTAATCCTAAAAGAATATTGTGGACTATTGTTCATGAATTAGGACATATTTTTTGCAATCATAATAAAATGAATTCATTAAACAAATTAAATGATAATCTATATGATTTTATGGAGCGTGAAGCAAATTATTTTACAAGTATATTCCTAGCTCATCCTTTAATACTTGAAGCATTAAATATTCATAATTCATATGAAATAGAAGTATTTTGTAATCTATCAGCTCAAGCCGCTAAATATAGATACTTAAAATTCAAAAGATTTAAAAGACTTAATCATTTAAATTTTTTAACACTATCCAATAAACAAATCCTTCATAATTTTAAATCTTTTATTGATGAAAAAAATATGGAGTATCAAGAACATATAGCTTTCCTTTCTATACTGACAGGAAAAAATTTTTAAATTTTAAATGAACATACATTCTATAATAATATTTTTATATTTATAATCAATCTAAAAACAAGGAGATAATTTATGAGTTTAGAAATAAAAAAACGTGGTAATACATGGACTTTTGTTGTCGATGTAGGCAAAGACCCTTTAACAGGAAAAAGAAAAAGAAAATCTAAAGGTGGCTTTAAAACCAAAGGAGAATGCAGAATAGCCGCCTCTAAAATTATAAATGAATTAGAAAATGGAACTTACTACGAAAGTAGTGATATAAAACTAAATGAATTCTTAAAAAAGTATTTAAACACTATTCAGCCAAACCTTTCTTTAAAAACCTTTAAAACATATGAGTATTTTTCAAATTCATACATAACTCCTTATTTAGGAGAAATGAAAATAAAAAATATAAAACCACTTCAAATTCAAGATTTTTATAATGAAATCTCTAAAAATATATCTTCAACAACAGTCAGACATATTCATAATTTTTTACATAAAGCTTTAAATATAGCTTTAAGATGGCAATTAATAAAAGATAATCCTTCAGATTATATAGAAAAACCTAAAAGGGCAAAAACTGAAATGCATGTATTAAACGAACAACAAATAAATGACTTACTTTATTCATTAAAAAACTCAAGTATTTATTTAGTTGTTGTAATTGCTTCTTGTACTGGAATGAGAGAAGCTGAAATATGTGGACTAAAATGGGAAAATGTTGATATAGATAATAAAATTATTTATGTAAAAAGCCAGATTCAACTTAATGAAAAAAATATACTAACCGATGTAAAACTAAAGACAAGCAATTCTTACAGACAAATTCCTTTGCCTGACCTAATAGTAAGTGAACTAATATTACAAAGAATAAAATACAAAGAAAATAAAGATTATTTTAAAGATAAATATTTCAAAGGTGATTATGTAATATGTAAATCAGATGGAACACCTTATAATCCTGCTTATATATCTAGAAATTTTAACAGAATAACAAGAGAATATAAACATAATGTAAAAAAAGATGATGGAACTATAGAAAAATTAAATTTAATTGATGAATTAAATATACCTCCTATAAGATTTCATGATTTAAGACATACTCATGCTACATTACTTTTAAAATCAAAATTATCTATAAAAGTAGTAGCTGAAAGATTAGGCGACACAACTTCAACTGTAATGAATACTTATGCTCATGTATTACCAGACATGCAAAAAGAAGCTGCTGAAAAACTTAATAATATTTTCTCAATTTCTTAAAATAATAAAAACCCCTGTAATAACATATTTACAAGGGTTTTATTTAATTTATATAAACTTTCTATTAAACACTTAAATATCCTTCTTCTATACATTGCTTAACTAAACTTTTACTTATTTTTTTATTTTTACCTAAACCATTTTTATAAACCAAATCCCATGGTGAACCATCTTTGTGACTTTCAGTTACTAAATCATTTGCAGTATATCCCTTATATTTCTCTATAACTTCATCTATAACACTGGATATTCTATCATAATCTTTAAATTTCATCATCTTAGAACAAATAATTAATTTCTCTTCATCAGTTAGACTTATTTTATCATATCCAAAAGATTTATATTTCTTATACACATTAGGAATTACTGGACCAAAATCCCAAGCTTGAAATTCATCTCTAAATATAGGTTCTCCATATTTTTTTATATATTCACAATCTACAAAATACATTATTTTTTCTAATGCTAACTGACAAAATGATTTCTTACTTAATATTATTTTTGCAATATCTATTGGTTTTACTTCTACATCAGTTTTTATTAATTTTATATATTCTTCTAAATCTAAAATATAGTTTATATCTCTAAAATATGGATCATATGATTCTATTGAATAAATATCTTCACTTTCAGTTTGTATATGATGAAAACTAAATGTTAAGTGTTTATATGCCTCTTTTACCTTCTCTACAATATCAGTAAATTTCAAAGCTTCTTCTATAGAATCATAACGTCTATAAAATCCTACTCTTTCTTCTTTACTATAATCACTATAAATTAATAATAAATGTTGATACATATTACTCACCTCTTTCATCTAAGTTTTTTTATATTTCTCTGACCAAAAAATATAATCCTCTTTATATACTTTATGAGATTCATAATTATTTATTTCATATTCTGAATCCCAAATTTGCAATTCTATCGGAAAATATATATTCTTATCTTGTTTAAAATAAACATGATATCCTATATACTCATCTTTAATTCTTAACATATGCTTAACTTTATATTCTGCAACCTCAAAATATTCTTTTATATATTCTATATTATCTTTATAATTTCTATCAACAATTCTTATTCCTAATAAATCATTTAAAATCTTATTAATTGGAAACTTCCCACTATTCATTTTACTTTTTCTCTCTATCTTCCCCAAAATGGATTGTGGGTCTTTTATTCTTGTTCTAATCTTAAAATCTGGATTTAATCTATTAAACTCATAAAATATATTCATACTTAATCTTAATAAACCATCTATGAAACTATCCATATATTTCTTAAATTCTTTATCTATCCCCGATTTTAAAGAATATACATCACATATACATACTTTACCTAAATTATATGACTTAGTAAAATTTTCATTCCATCTTATACAATAACTAGTATATTCTCTATTTATAACATCAAATAATTCTATATATTGTTTAACTTTCCATTTACAAGATAAACTTGCCCCTACTTCTACCTCTACCGACATATATCATTCCCTGCTTATTTTATTATGTTTTTATCTATATCATAATTATATCATATAAACTATTTTATTTTATATGATTTTACTTTTATTTAATAAAACTCTTTATCTAACTGGTAAAAAGTTAATTCTAATTTAAAATTTGATTTGCCAACATAATGCCAACACCCACTCTTAATAAAACCATTTTATAAAAATAAAAAACCTTGTAAACTCAGTATTCACAAGGCTTTCTATGGTACGGCGGAGAGGATTCGAACCCCCGACCAACTGGTTCGTAGCCAGCTACTCTATCCAACTGAGCTACCACCGCATATAAATTTTTAACAATATTTATATTATCATAACTACCTAAATAAATCAAGCAACTAATTTTTATAAAATATTATACTTTATTAATTATTATATATATCTGAAAATTCCACTTCTAGCATTTGTATTTTACTACTTTCGTCTCTTATGCAAAAATCATCTTGTTCATCTACAATCGTTATAGGTAGAGTTATTATGAACTCACAACCATATCCCTCTTCACTTTTAAGCTCAATATTTCCATCCATAGATTTTACCAAGTAATTCACTAAATCCAATCCTATCCCACTTCCTGAATTCTCTCTATCTTTTTTATTAGATAGTTGATAGAATCTATTAAAAACCTTTTCTTGATATTCCTTTGATATTCCTGGACCCTCATCTCTTATAGATATAGTGATTTTATCTCCCATAACCATTATATTTATATACACATTTGTATTAGTATATGAAAACTTAATAGAATTTGATAATAAATTCATTATAATTCTATCTATAACATCTGAATCTACTGCCATTATGCATTCTTCTTCATTCGTATCGAATATAAGTTGTATATTTTTTTGCTTAGCATATTTATCTATACAACTTATAGTACTTTCAATCATAGATATAATATCTATATTTTTTTTATGTAAAATATAGTAATTATTCTCTAATTTTGTTGTGTCAATTAGGTTATTTACTAACTTTAACATCTTCAGACTATTTCTTTTTACTATTTTCATATATTCTAGTGCTTTTTTATCATTAAGAGAAATGCTACCATAATCTATACATTGCATAATACTTAATATTACATTTAAATGACCTCTTAAATCATGCGAAATATTAAGCAAAAAATTTTCTTGCTTACTGTTTTTATCTATTAATCCTGTTATGATACTTACTGACTCTTCATTTGTAAAATTAAAATTTCCATTTAATATAATTTCACTTATATCCATTTTATTATCTAATTTCCCCATAAATTCATTATTAATCATGATAATAATTCCTTTCATAACAGTTTTAGACTTTGTTTAAAGATTATATACATAGTTTACCATATGCGTATTTCTCCAACAAGTGATTTTGATTTTATTTTCTAAAATATTGAATATAACGTTAACTTTACATATTTTATATAAAGTTATTATTATATTAATCCATAATTAACTCTTATATTTTATAAATATTATCATTACTTAAATATTACTTATATTAAAAAAAATCTTAACAAACAATTTAAATTTATCTGTTAAGATTTTATCATTTTCAAGCTAAATTATAATATTTCTTATTTTATTCATCGCAAGTATTAAATAAATACCTGAAATTAATATACTAAATGATCCTAATGGATAAACTAAATTAATTAACGTTGGCAATGTCATTGCATAAATACATAATTTAAAAACATCTCCATAATTTATGTTAATATTATTCATTTTACTTAGAATTACTCCTACTAATGATAGTATAAATGAATTAAATAAAAGAACTACATAAGTATATAGAAGACTAAATATAAAAATACCATATTTTAATATCCCCATAATACTTGTCGCCATTAAAATTGTTTCATTATCCATATTATTAGAAAATAACGGAATATCCCTATATTTAAATGAAAGTACTTCATCATAAGCTCTATATGATATTCCGTCTTTCAGTATGGATACTGAAACATCCTTGTGAATTACAATCTTTCTTATAGTCTCAATTTCTTCAAGTGATATATTAGTGTTAATTAAAACAAGGAACTTCCCCTTTTCTCTTTTTATAGGAGAATTTTTAAAATCTAATATTCCATCCTTCATTTCGAATTCAAATTCATCACTAGTCATCATTTGCTCAATAGAATTTTGTATTGTTGTCACACTAACAAAATTCATAATTCCTGATATACCTCCAACTAGCACACTTAATAATATAGAATATATTATTGCATGAGAAAATCTTAATCTTAATAATTCTTTATATTTTCCTACTTTAAAAATACTAATTTTAACTTTATTTATAAAGCCTATATTATCTTTCATAATTACCTCCAATTATATGGAATTTAATGCTTAATAAATATTCTATCATATGTATTCACTTTTATAAACAGATCTTATTTTCATAAAAATTTATTTTTAAGATTAAAGTTTGAGCTTTTTGTTAATGATTAATAGTATAAGTTGTAAGGAGGTATAAGGATGTATAATACTAAATCCAAACCCAAGAATAAAATTTCTATCTTTATGATTCTATCTTTTATCGCTTTATTTATTTTATTAGGATTTGGAGCAAATATTTACTTAAGCTCTCAATATAATGAGGTAACTTCTAGCTTTTATAGAGCCTTTAATAATTGTGAGTTTTCTGATGCAAAAACTACTTTAAATAGTAAAGTTTTATCTTTAAAGAAAAAACAACTTAATTCCGATTTAAATAATTACTTTACAGATATAGTTGATAAAATATGTACTTCTTTATCTAAAAATGAAATTAGTACTAATCAAGCCTTAAGTGTACTAAATGAAATTAAAAGCTATAATGTATTAAGTTCATCTTTAGATAAATTAATTTCAGCATTAGATGATAAAGATAGTGACCGCATAACCTCAACTACTGAAGATAATTCTAATAATGAAATATCTTCTAAAAATGATGATTTTAATACCTTAGATTCAAGTAATGATGCTAATGATATTTCAGCAGATACGGATAATTATTTAAATTTAGGTATTTCAGCCTTTAATTCAAAAGATTATTCAAGAGCAATGAAATATTTTAGTCTAATCCCTAGTTCATCAGATAATGATTATGAACTAGCTCAAGAATACATAGAAAAATGTAAGTCAAATTATAAAGATTACTTACTTGAATCAGCTGATGAATTAGTTGCAAATAAATATTATACTAAAGCAATTGATTTTTTATCTGAATATGATTCAAAATTATTATCTAAAAATGATATAACTGAAATAAAAAATAAAATTAGTTCTATAAAGTTATTTAGAGAAGAATATCAAGGAGATGATTCTGAATATACTTCGAACGCGATTCTCCAATCTATAACACTTAATAATGTAAATACCTTATCTATAAGTAGTAAAACTAATTATTTTGTTTACTTAAATTTAGATGAACAAAAAACTTACGTTTATGAAGGCTCAACTAATAACTGGGATTTAGTTAAAGAATTTGATTGTTCTACAGGGCTTCCTGGTAAGGAAACACCTAAGGGAATATTTGCAGTTACTCATAGGGGGGAATGGTTCTTCTCTGATGAGTTTGGTCAAGGCGGTAAGTATTGGGTCCAATTTATGGGTGACTATTTGTTCCACTCTCTTCCTTTTGATGAAACACAAAGTGTTATTTTAGATGATACTCTTGGTACGCCTGCCTCTCATGGATGTATAAGATTAAATGTAGAAGATGCTAAGTGGTTATATGATAATGTTGCAAATGATACCAAGATAATCATTAATTAATCTATATAAATATTTTTAAATAAGCCATATAAAAAGAGATAATTTCTCACTTTATATGGCTTATTTTATACTATTATAAATCACATAAATTATATACTTAATTTATTTATCAATTATATGATATTATGTTTATAATAATATTATCGATTTTAAAGGTAGGGTAATAATGAATATATATATTCCAAATGAAGTTAAATTTATTATAGATACTTTTTATAAAAATAATTTTGAAGCCTTTATGGTTGGCGGTTGTGTTAGAGATTCAATTTTAAATAATTCACCTAAAGACTATGATATTACCACATCTGCAAAACCAGAAGATACATTATATCTTTTTGAAAAAACAATTCCAACTGGCATAAAACATGGTACCGTAACTGTGCTTATAAACAATAATCCATATGAAGTTACAACTTATAGAACTGAAGGAAAGTACATAGATAATAGACATCCTTCATCTGTAAATTTTGTTACGGATATAAGAGAAGATTTATCTAGAAGGGATTTTACCATAAATGCCTTAGCTTATAACAAATCAGCTGGTCTTATTGATTACTTTAATGGTCTCTCTGATATTGAAAGTAAGATTATTCGTTGTGTCGGAGAAGCAGATAAAAGATTTAAAGAAGATGCGCTTAGAATGCTTCGTGCAATTAGGTTTAGCTGTCAACTAGGCTTCGATATAGAGGAAGAAACTTATAATGCCATATTAAATAATCATGAACTAATTAGTAATATAAGTTTTGAAAGAATAAGAGATGAACTTTGTAAGATATTAATTTCTGAGAATGCTTCTAAAGGATTAAGATTATTAAAAGATACAGGCCTATTAGAAATAATTCTGCCTGAAATATATAAACTAAATAACTTTACTCCAAAGTGCACAAATCATAACAATAATATATTTCAACATACTCTTAATGTAATTGATAATACATATGATAACTTAATATTAAGATTATCTGCATTATTTCATGATGTGGGGAAACTAAATACTCTTACTCGCAATGAAAATGGATTTTATTATTTTCCTAATCATAATATTGAAAGTTCAGTAATGACTAAAAAGATATTATCTAAATTAAGATTTGATAACAGTACTATAAATATAGTTTGTAAGCTAATAGAACACCATTTAGTATTGAATGTTAATTATCTACCATCAAAACCTGAAGTAAAAAAATTATTAAACATTATTGGAAATGAAAATATAGCCCTTTTATTTGATTTGCAAAGAGCTGATATTAATTCCTTAGATAATCCTAAAATATTTTTAGCTAAAGTAGACTATATAGCTAACTTAGTATCTGAAATAATAGATAATAATGAGCCGCTTAAAATTAAAGATCTTAACATAAGTGGTGAAATATTAATAAAATCCTTCAATTTAAAACCTGGTAAGCTAATTGGAGATACTTTAAACTTTTTATTGAATAAAGTCTTAGAAAATCCAGATTTAAATACTAAGGAATCATTATTAAAACTCTCTCATGATTTTATAAGCATCTTATAAACCCGTTATTTATCTTTAAGTACTATTAACTAAAACTTTTTAAGCTATGTATTTAAGAGTATATTTAACTAAAAAATACAAAAGTGGATGTATTGAATTTTCCTAGCATACTTAGCGAAGGATAGTTGGTACATCCACCTTTATAATTTTATATTACAAATTTACAAATTCATTTTTTCTTCTTTATTTAAGCCAAATAAATAAAGATAGCATTCCTTAACTTCTTTTCCTGTAATCTTTTCTACAGCATCTTTATAATATTTAATTTGTATTTTATACTTGTCTAAAATTTCACTTTCTTTTCCATGCTCAACATAATCAGTTTTATAGTCTAATAAAATAATTTTATCTTCTTCTTCAAATATACAATCTATTATACCCTGCAACCTAACATTTTCATTCCTATACAGATCTTTAGGCAAAGTACTATCAATATTTAAGCTACTTATTTCAGTATAAAAAGGTAATTCTCGTTTAACTAATTTTCCTGCATTAAATGATCTTAAAAGTCTTTTTCCCAAATTACTCTTAAAAAAGCTTATAAAACTAATTTTTTGCACAGCTTTTATTTCTTCTTCAGTAAGTAAATTCTTATCTTTCATAGAATATATTTGAGTCTCTATTTCTTCTTTTGTATTGACTTTATTCAAATCTAGCTTTTGCATTATAAAGTGCGCTATTGTACCTCTTTCTGATGCTGATAAACCTTTTTTCTCTTGTAGAAATTTTGGTTTTAATACTTCTTTATCACTAAAAATATTTACTGTAATAACATCATCATTTTCATTATTATAAAGAGATCTTTTCAAATCAGAAACAGAAACATTACTAGGCAACTTACCTGCTAAATCATATTTATATTTATAATTTAATCTTCTTTCAATTTCTTTATCTATATGATCCACATCCGAATTAATAAACAAATCTGTTTCTTCATTTTCATCCACAGCTACTTCATTTTTTTCCACAGTTAATAAATTTTTAGTCCACATTTGTGTCTTCCATGTTGAAAAGTCATTAACTATTGAACTATTATTTGCTCCAATATATTTTCTAAGCTCTTCTCCGTCTCTATGCTTACATATAGCCATTCCAATCCAATCTAAATAACTTTTCCCCTTTAATACTTCTGATGCTGGAACAATTTCATCATCTAAAGCCGCTGACGAAGCCCATCTTGAGATTGATTTTTCTAAGTTTCTTGTGGCCCCTGTAATAATTAGTTTTTCTTTTGCTCTTGTAAATGCAACATATAGTATTCTCATTTCTTCTGAAAGAGTCTCAAATAATATTTTTTTCTTTATTGCTTCTTTAGCTAATGTACTATAAGAGTTTCTTCTTTCTAAATCAACATAGTCTGGACCTAATCCAAGATCATCATGATATAAAATAGATTTATTTAAATCCATTAAGTTAAATTGCTTACCAAAACCACATGTAAATACTACTGAAAATTCTAGACCCTTGCTTTTATGAATACTCATTATTCTAACAACATCTTCATTTTCACCCAGTATTTTTGCACTTCCCATATCTCCTGATGAATTCCTAAGCTTATTTATAAAATTAATGAAGTTAAATAATCCCTTAAAGCTAGTTTGTTCAAATTGTTTTGCTCTTTGGAATAATATTTTTAAATTTGCCTGCCTTAGCTTACCATTTGGCATAGCTCCAACATACCCATAATAAGCTGTATCCATATAAAGATACCAAATGAATTCATCTATTGGAGTATAAATTGATTTATTTCTCCATTTTCCTAAATTATTTATAAATATCTTGCATTTATTTTTAAGTTCTTCATTTACTTCATATATGTCATCAGAAACACCTTTTATTATTTCATAGAAGTATTTTTCCTTATCTAATAATCTTATATCTCCAAGCTCTTCTGCACTAAAACTTACTAAAGGTGATCTTAATACAGAAATCATAGGAACATCTTGCATTGGATTATCTATAACTTTTAATAATGACATCATTGTTCTTATTTCTATAGTTTCAAAATAACCTGTTCCTGTATCAGCATAAACAGGTATTCCTTCAGATCCAATCTCTTCTAAAAATATTTCAGACCAATTTCTAGTTGCTCTTAATAATATAACTATATCCTTATATTTTAAAGGTCTATATTCTCCAGTCTCCTTATCCAATACTTTAAATACTTTACCTGTTTTAGGATCTGGATTTAATAATTCTTTTATCCTTCTAGCAACTATCCTTGCCTCTAGTCCTATTGAATCAATATCTTCTTCCTCTTCTACTAAACCTTCACCATCATATTCTTCTACTTCAGTAGTATATTCTCCTGACTTATCAAGAATATGAAGTTCTATTGGTCCTGCTATCATTGTATTTTCATCATTATTTTCTTTGTAGCTGGCTCCAAGATTAAGAGCTTCCTCATCATTATATTCAAGTTCACCTACAGTCTTAGACATTACTTCTTTAAATATATAATTTACTCCACTAATTACTTCTTCTCTACTTCTAAAGTTCTTATATAATTGTATTTTTCTATTTAAATCACCATCTTCTAGTGGATATCTGTTATATTTATCTAAAAACAATTCAGGTTTTGCTTGCCTAAATCTATAAATACTTTGCTTAACATCTCCAACCATAAAAACATTCGGATTTTCTAATGTTTTTCTAGAAACTAAATCTATTATTGCTTCTTGAACATTATTAGAATCTTGATATTCATCAACTAAGACTTCATCAAAGTATTCTCTAAAGCCTTTTGCAACGCTAGATGGATGTATATTATCTTCTTCATCATTTTCTATAAGTATCTTTAAGCATAAATGCTCTAAGTCATTAAAATCTAGAAGATTTCTTTCTCTTTTCTTTTCTTTAAATCTATTTATAAATTCTAATGTCAATTGACTTATCATTTTCATATAAGGGTATGAATTTTTTATTCCATTTAAGGCATCTTCTACTGTCATTGAAAAACTATCTTCAATCAACTTTGATGTTTTCTTTTTGATGCTATCTCTTATACCCTTGACTATTTCTAAACTTTCTTCATCTGAAACTTTATCTTTTTTAACTGATTTTAATCTAGAAAAACTTATATTATTGATAGAAGAATATAGTTCCTCTATTCCTAAACTTAGTGATTCTTCAATCGACTTAAACATATCTAAATCATCTAAGAATGTTGCTTCATATGGCTCTAAACCTTCAGTATCTCTTATTATACCTATAGCCTTTTCTAACATCTTAATATATCCATTTACTTCAATATTTATAGTTTCTTTCAATATATCTATCCATATAGTTTTATTTAAATCATCTATAGTTTCTATATTAAACTTTTCAGCATTATTGATTAACCATTTTTCTGGCCAAGGCCCACTCATTGAAAATCTATATAAATCTAGTATTATATCTTTTAATCTTTGATCATCTCTTGAGCCACTGTATGCTTCTATTAGATTTCTAAATTCTATATTTTCACTTTCATAGTAATCCTCAAACATATCATTTATAACTTCTAATTTTAGCAATGTATTTTCTGTTTCATCAGCAATTCTAAATGTAGGATCTAAATCTATAACATGATAATAGTTTTTTATAACATCTAAACAAAATGAATGCATCGTAGTTATATTAGCTCTACTCAAAAGAGTTAATTGCCTTTGCAATACTTTTGAATTTGGATTTACCTCTAAAGCCTTTGATATTGCAGCTGCTATTCTTTCTCTCATTTCTGCTGCTGCTGCAGATGTGAATGTAACAACTAATAATCTATCTATGTCTACTGGATTGTTTTCATTAGTTATTATTCTTATTATTCTTTCTACTAAAACTGCTGTCTTTCCTGAACCAGCTGCAGCAGCTACAAGTAAGTTAGATCTTCTAGTTGTTATTGCCTTAAGCTGATCATCAGTCCACTTTGTATCTCCCATAATTAGTTGCTACCTCCCTTCTCTACCTCATCTTTTATTAGTTTCCATGCCTCATCATTACTCTTCTTTAAAACTACTCTATACTTATTATTTTCTATTGATGTATCGAACTGACATACTGATGAATAATCACAATAACTACAATATGCAGTGTTATTATTTTTACAAGGCTCTATTTTTATTTCTCCACTTAACATTTCCTCGCATATTTCAGACATCTTATCATTAACATATTTTCTTAATGTATCAAATTGTTCCTCTGTTATTACTGAGCTACTTGATGTGAAGTTACCATCTTTCTTTATTGCAGCTGGTATTATTAATGAATATGAATCCATATCATTATCCATAGCCTTAACAACATTTATATCTTTTAGAAGCAATCCACTCATCTTTAATTCCTTTAATATATTATCCTTTATTTCTTCTTCAGTAAGTTGCTTTTTAGACTTTATTATTGGATCATCAATTCTAAAATATAATATAGCACCTGGCATTGCTTGCTTTTGTAATATATATTTTGAGTTTTTTATAAGAGCATCTAAATAAACTAATAATTGTATTTGAAGACCATAATAAACTTCTGTTAAATTAAACTTTTTAGCTCCTGATTTATAGTCAACTATCTTTATATATGTGTTTCCATCTAAATCTAAAGTATCAATTCTATCTACTCTACCAACTAGATATACTGTTTCATTTGATGGTAAATCTATTTTTATTGGCTCTCCATCGCTAAATCCTCCAAAGGCAAACTCATTCTTAAATACCTCAAACTTACCCTTTCTCATTTGTTCTGATATTACCATAACAGATTTAGTTATTGTTCTCTTGAATCTATCTGCAAAATACTTATATTTCTTCGTACTATTTAATATTGAATTAGAGTCACTTTCTAACCTCTTATCAACTAGTTCATTAACTATTACCTTACATCTTTCTCTATTTAAATCAGACCATGCTATTTTTTCATTTCTAACTGTATTTGTAAAATCATCTAGCACATTATGCATAAATGATCCTAAATCTGGAGCAGAGAATTCATATACTTTTCTATCCTTTGCCTTTAATCCATATTGAACATAATAAGAAAAAGGACATTGAGCATACTTTTCTATTCTAGATACATTAAATATAAGCTTTTTATTTTCTGATTGATATAATCTCTTTATTTTTTCTCTAGGAACTTTTTCAACCAAATTAGTATATGTCAATCCCTTAAACATTCTATTCGATTTATTTTTAAACTCATCATTATTTTCAAACCATTTAAAAGCTTGTGCCCAATATTCGTCTACCTTTTCCTTTTCAAATTCCATTCTAAGTGCTGAAATAAGTTCATTGAAGGTAGGTGTAGGGGCTGTTATTTTATTAAATTTATCTCTTCTATCTCTTACATTATAAATTTCACTTTCCTCTACTACATTTGGTAACACCTTTTTAAGCCTTGGAATAATTATAGATGGCCTTAATGATTTACCTTCAAAATCTGCCATAGGGAAAGTTACCATTAAATACTCTGAAGGAATAGTCAGTGCTGTATAAACAATAAATTGCTCTTCGAAAGCTCTACTTTTAGTATCTGAAGCTAATCTTATTCCTATCTTCCTTAATAAGTCTCTTTCTCTATCACTTATAATTCCTTCTTCTTTATTAGCAGCTGGTAATACACCATCATTTACTCCTACTAAATATAAAGCTTTTACTTCTCTACCTTTAACTCTTGATATATCACCTATATTTACTTGATCTAAAGACATAGGAATTACCCCTATCTCCTTTTCTTCAAATCCTGATATAAGTATTTTAGTAAATTCCTTTATATCTAATACTTCATCTCCTAACACTTCCACAACTTGATCTAAAATTTCTATTACAATCTCAGGAACTTGTATATATTCCTTTATTTTATCTTGTAGCCCCAATGAATTAAATTCTTCTAACCATATTTCTAAGGTTTTAAATACATTTAGTTCATTTAAAAATTCATATAGATTAGTTGCAAACTCTTTTACTTTATTCTTTCCCTTTATTTTATTATGTAACTTCATTAAAGGAGCTCGTATTTCTTCCATAATTTCAAGAATTGAATTTTCTTCTTCTGAAATATCTTCTTTATCATAAAGATCTTTAGTCCACTTATAACCCTTTATTCCATTAGCTAATATATAGTTTTCTAATACATCAATATAATCTCTTTCAACATTTACTAATCCACTCTTTAAATATTTAAATACACTTTCATATGACCAATTACTTGCTAGTATTTCTAGAGATGAAATAATAACTACAACTAATGGATTATTAAGTATTTCTCTTTTTTTATCTATAAAAAATGGAATGTTATATTCATTAAAAATAACTGTAGATATCTTTTCATACTCATCTATATTTCTGCATACAACAGCTATATCCTTAAATCTATACCCATTATCTCTAACCATTCTTAATATATCCTTAGCTACAACTTCAATTTCATCATAACTGTTATTTGCCTTATATATTCTTACATTATTAGCTTTTCCTTTATACTCTTTAAATGGATACGTAAAGAAATGACGTTCTAAATGTTGTAAATCTTCACTATTTAAAAATCTATATGACTGTCCCTTATTTAGATCAATCGGTTCTAAGTATGATATATTTCCTTCTTTCATAATTCTTAATATAGAGTTCTCAGTATTTTTTATAGCATCAAATATATCTGTATAATCTATATCAGCACCACCACTTAAGGAATCACTACATAAGGTTATATTTACAACCTTTGCTTTCTTTGCGAGTACTTTTATAACCTCCAATTGTTGAGGTGTAAAAGTAGTAAATTCATCTATCCATATTTCTGCATCATCATATATATTACAATCCTTTAACCTTTTTGCTAAAAAAGTTAATTCATCATCCGAGTCAATAAATCTCCTATGAAGTACATCGTTAAAAGTATTAAAAATTAATTTTAAATCATTTATTTTTTTCTTAAGCTCTTCATCATTTATTTCTTCTTCTTTTGTATTTAATATTTCCCCGGAAATATTATATTTTTTAAACTCTGTTATCATTTTCGATATTATTGATGAGAATCCCTGTTGCTTAGACATTCTATTAAAGTATTGTAATTCCTCACCTTTATCTTTTAATAACTTATAAATAAGCATATTCCTTCCTGAATCACTTATTCTAACTTCTGTTCGTCCACCACATTCTTCTGATACTCTATGAGCCATTCTCTTAAAACTTAGTACTTCGCCTCTTAATAATCCCTTTTCTGTTACCGTATCAAGTAACTTCTTTTCTGTATCAAAAGTGTATTGCTCTGGAACTATTAAAACTAATTTATTTTCACTATCATAATTTTGTATTTTCCTTTTTATTTGTTCAAGACAAAACGTACTTTTTCCTGTTCCTGCCCTTCCAAATATAAATCTTATTCCCATAAACACACTCCTAAAAGTATTCTATCTTAAATTATTCCCCTTTTGCTTGAATAAATTCTTCCTTAAGTAAACCCATAACTATAGTATCTAAATATCTACCACAAATATAATATTTACTCCTTCTTATTCCTTCTTCCTTGAATCCACATTTCTTATAACAATTTATAGCTCTAATATTTTCTTTAACGACTTCTAATTCTATCTTATGAGCTTTTCTCTTATTAAATAAATACTCACATAATGTCCTTATTGAGTCCTTACCGTGACCTCTTCCCCAATATCCCTTAGCAATAGTTATCCCTATTGAGTATACATCTCTCGTATAACTATTTTCTTTATAATAGACGTATCCTATTAAATCAATATCTTTTGTTACTATAACTAATTCCTTTTTATTCGGTTTTGTAAAATGACGAAATTGACTTCTTATATATTCCTTAGTCATAATTCCCGTAGATAAACCATTATACTTAAGAACTTCTCTATCTGCACAAATGTCATATAAGATCTCTATATCTTCTTTTACTGGATCCCTTAAGTATATATTTTCTCCATATATCATACTGCCATCTCCCTAAGTAAAGTTTATATCATATTTTTAATTTTTGTATACTTTAATTATAAATCTATTTGTAAAAGCAAAAAAGAGAACAATAAAAAAAGAGCCCAAATTTTAATATTGAGCTCTTTTCCTTCTACATTATATCTATTTCCACTTCAACTCCGTAATGATCAGAGATAACTCTTTTATTTTCATTGTTAAATATCACGTTAGATCTTTTTACATTAACATTTTTGTTTGCAAATATTATATCTAGCCTTTTATTTTCCTTTTTACCTTCCCAGCCTGCAATTTCACCTTCAACCGTTATCCCATTATCTTTTTCAAGTGCAATACCATAAGTATCAATTAATCCTTTACTTAATAAATAATCATACCCCTGATTTCTAATTCTAGCATCATTATTAAAATCTCCCATAATAAAACTTAATCCATTGATTTTCTCTATAAGATTATCTGCTTGATATTTAAAATGTTCTGCTTCATCATTCCACCAACCTAAGTGACAACTAAAGAAATTAACTTTTTTATTATCTATACTTATAGTGCACTTAATTATTTTCCTACTTTTATAAAAAGTTTTTTCACTACTTTTTGTTATATAAAATGACTCTACATCTTCAACTTCATGTCTGGTAAGTATAGATAAACCTTCCTCATATATATCATAACCTATATGTGAAAAATCCCATAAGTACCTATATTTAAATTCTCCTAATTTCTCAAGCTCTTTATTTAATAAGTAAACAAAATTATCTTCCTTTATAATTCCACTAACTATACTTTCTTCTATGCTTTGACTTACTTCTTGAAGTGCTATAACATCATATTGCTTCTCTTTTATTACTTCTGCTAAATACTTTATTTTCTCTAATTGACTTTCTTCCATCCATGAATGGCAATTAAGTGTTAATAATTTCATTCTAAACTCCTAATATATCTTGTATGTTTGATTTTAACACATCTGCCTTTGGACCGTATATCGCTTGAACACCTTTATCTCTTAATATAAGTCCTAAAGCTCCATTCTTTTTCCATTCCTTTTCATCAGCTACTAAACTTATATCCTTAACAGTAACTCTTAATCTTGTCATACATGCATCTATATCTTCTATGTTATCCTTTTCCCCTAATAATGAAATTATTCTAACTGCTTGTAAATCATTTGCTGTATTTGGATCATTCTTAGTAGAAGATGTTGCTGCATCTTCATTTTCTGAATCTATATAGTTTCCGTTACGTCCTGGTGTTGGAATGTTGAATTTTTTAATTAATATGCTAAATATTCCATAGTTTAATCCAAAGAATACTAAACATGCAATAACAAAGTTAATTATATCTCTTATTAATCCTGCATGAACCATCATTGGAGTTCTTGTTAAGAATTCTATAAACCCAAATGCATGAACTCTTAATTGGAAAATATCAGCTAAAGCAAAACCTATACCTGTAATTAAAGCATATACTCCATATAATATAGGTGATATAAACATAAACATAAATTCTATTGGTTCTGTAACACCTGTTAAGAATACTGCTAGTCCAGCTGATAAAAATACTGTTTTATATTTGTTCTTTTTATCTGGCTCAACGTTTTTATACATTGCAAATGCTACTCCTAATAATGATGCACTTGAAAGAATTACTTGACCAGCTTTAAATCTTGCTGGAACTATGCTATTTAATACTGTATTATATTCTGAAATATTCCCTGCGTCTTTTAAATTTATTAAATCACCTATCCACGCTAACCATAATGGATCTTGTCCTGCTACTAAAGTACCTGCTGATTGCCCTGTTAATATTTGGTATACCCCACCAAGCTCTGTATAATTTACAGGCACTGTTAACATATGATGCAATCCAAATGGTAATAATAAACGTTCTAATGCTCCATATACAAAAGGTGCTAAAACTGGTGCTGTATCCTTTGATTCTGCTAACCAGATTCCAAAGCTATTTAAAGCTCCTTGTATAAATGGCCAAACAAGTGATAGTGCTATAGCTGTAACTGTTGATCCTAAAATAACTACAAAAGGAACAAATCTTTTTCCATTAAAGAAATCCAACGCCTTAGGTAATTTATTATAATTATAATATTTATTATATAAGGCTGCTCCTAAGAAACCTGCAATTATACCTACAAACACTCCCATATTTAATGCTGGAGCACCTAATATCTCTGTAAAATAGTTAGCTACGACAAGCTTTGAACCAAATATTGAGTTTACTGTTGCTGTAGCATCAGCTAACATATCTGAACTTACACCAAATATAGCTCCTGTAATACGATTAATTAATATGAATGATAACAATCCAGCAAAAGCACCACCAGCTCTTTCTTTAGCCCATGATCCACCTATAGCAACTGCAAACAATACATGAAGGTTTCCAATTATAGCCCAACCTATATCCTCCATAACTCTTCCTATTGTATCTATCATTGCTATATCTGCTGACATTGCTATCAATTTTCCAATAGAAATCATAAGACCAGCTGCTGGCATAACCGCAACTACAACTAGTAGAGCCTTTCCAAACTTTTGCCAAAAATCAAATGATATTAGTTTACCTCTCTTATTTGCTTTTCCCATTATTATTCCTCTCCTTACTACTTTCAATTTAAATCTATTTTATACATTCTTGCTTCATATGGTCTTAAATCTATACTATTTAAATCATGATGTTCAGAAACTTTGTAATTTGATATTAATAAGTTCTCATACTTTAATAATTCATCCTTATAAATATATCTAGCTGACTTATTTGTTAAATTTGTTACTATAATAAACTTTTTATCATTTAACTCTCTTATATAAGCATAAATACTTTCATCCTCTTTTAATATTAATTTGTATTCACCATATATAAGTGCATTGTTGCTTTTTCTTATCTTTATCATTTTTTTATAAAAATTCAATATTGAATACTCATCATCAATTTGCTTTTCAACATTTATGTCTTTGAAATTATCATTAACTTCTATCCAAGGTTTATTATTAGAAAAGCCTGCATTAATAGAACTATTCCATTGCATTGGAGTTCTAGCATTATCTCTAGAAGTAGCCCATAAATGCTTCATACATTCTTCCTTAGTAAAACCGTTTTCTAACATTTCATTATAGGCATTTATACTTTTAACATCATTGTACTTATCTACAGATGAATACTTTACATTTGTCATTCCAATTTCTTGTCCTTGATATATAAATGGAGTCCCTTGTTGCATAAAGTACATTAATGCTAACGCTGTTGCACTTTCCATCCAATACGCCTTATCATTTCCCCAGGTAGACACTACCCTTGGTATATCATGATTTTCTATAAACAGTGCATTCCAACCTCTATTATTTAGCCCTTCTTGCCATCTAGTTAGAACTTCTTTGCATTCCTTTACATTAAAGTTCTCATTATCTTCATTGTTCCATAAATCTAGATGCTCAAATTGAAATACCATGTTGAATTTTCCCTTTTCTTCGCCTACCCACTCTTCTGCTTCTTCAGCACTTACCCCATTTGCTTCTGCTACTGTCATAACATCGTATTTTGAGAATGTATTTTCACTCAATTCCTCTAAAAAATCATGTATTCCTTCAACATTCATATGCTTTTCAAAGCAGCTTACATATTGTTTATTTTTCATATTAGGCATGTCACTAAATTCTATATCTTTCTTAATATGACTTATGGCATCTATTCTAAATCCATCTACTCCTTTATCAAGCCACCAATTTATCATTTTATATATTTCTTTTCTTAAATTCTCATTTTCCCAATTTAAATCCGGCTGCTTTTTAGTGAATAAATGTAAGAAATATTCATCAGTCTTTTTATCATATTCCCAAGCTGATCCTTTAAAAATACTTTCCCAGTTATTAGGCTCTTTATTATTTTTTCCTTTTCTCCATATATACCAATCCCTCTTAGGATTATCTTTAGATGACTTTGATTCTATAAACCATTCATGTTCGTCGCTAGTATGATTTATTACTAAATCTATTATCAACTTCATTTCTCTCTTATGAATTTCTACTAATAGCTCATTGAAATCCTCCATAGTTCCAAAATCCGTCATTATATCTTGATAATCACTTATATCATAACCATTATCATCATTAGGTGACTTGTACATAGGACAAATCCAAATAACATCTATCCCTAAATCTTTTAAATAATCTAATTTTGATGTTATTCCCTTTAAGTCACCTATTCCATCATTATTACTATCCATAAAACTTCTTGGATATATTTGATATGCCACTGCTTCTTTCCACCAAACTTGCTTCATATATTCCTCCAACTTAACTAAATCTAATTCATGCAATCGTTTGCCCAAAATAGTGTAAAATATGTGTACAGATATTTCTGTACACATTATCCTATTTGCTTTCTAAAATAGCTAATGCTGCTGCACCTAAAACCCCTGCTTGATTACCTAATACAGCTTTTTCAACTTTACAGTGATTATAAATTGTCTTTAAGCATCTTCTTTCCATTTCATTCTCTATTTTATCAAATACAATCCTTCCAGCTTCACTTACACCGCCACCAATAACAATTTTATCTGGATCAAATGTATTTGCCAAATTAGCAACAGTTATTCCTAAATAAGATAACGCATCATTTAATATGTCTTGCGCAACCTTATCCCCTTTTTCTGCATCTAAGAATACTTCCTTAGCAGTTACTTGTTCATAATTCTTTAGCGAAGTTTCTACTTTACTATCTACAGCTTCTTTTGCTCTCTTCATAATTGCAGTTCCTGATGCAACTGCTTCTGCACATCCTGTATTACCACATCCACATCTTGGGCCACCCTTCATAACAGTAGTATGACCCACCTCTAATGCATTTGATGTGCTTCCTCTAAATAAATTACCATTTATTATGGCTCCTCCACCTATTCCTGTACTTACAGTAATGAAAACCATATTCTTGCTTCCCTTGCCTGCTCCAAACATAAATTCACTTAATGTTGCTACATTTGCATCATTATCTAAATAAGTATCTAATTTATATCTATCTTTTATAGGTTGAACTATATTGAAATTCTTAAATGGTAAATTAGGAGTATATACTATTAATCCTTTCTCCACATCTAAAGGTCCCGGAGATCCTATTCCTATTGCTTTAACTTCATTTAAATCTGTGCCTTCTAGTACATCATCTATTGTCTTTAATAATTTTTCTAAAACTACACTTTCTCCTTTATGAGCTTCAGTTTTAACGGTAACTTCTTTTACTATAGATCCTTTTAAATCAACTAGCGCAGTGTATATTTTAGTTCCACCTAAATCAACACCAACTACATACTTTTTTTCCATTTCAATCCCCCTAGATATAAATTTTATTTTGCTTCTCTCATCACGATAGACATAGTATATCATTTTCAGAAATTGTTTACAATAATTTAATTGCTTATTTTCGTTCAAAATTTCTAATTATTTAAAATTATCTTTATTTTTCTTTAACATTTAAAGTTTTGTGCAACCGATTGCATTTAATTTAAATTTATATCTTTTTTATCGATTCTCTTTCTATTAATTTAGTATCTATTATATATGAATTCTTATTATTACTTTTCTCTTCTAACTTATTTATAATTAGTTTTGTAGCATAAAATCCTAACTCTTCAGCATTAATATCTACAGATGCTAATGGAGGATTTTGATATTCTGACATTGGTATATTATTAAATCCCGCAATGGATACATCCCTTATCCCAATGTCATTTAAAGCTTCTTGAACTCCAAAAGCTAACAGATCATCTGTAGCTACTATAGCAGTTGGCTTATTGCCATCTAAAATTCTATTTATAGCATAACTCCCGTTAATTTGTGTAAATTCTTCAGCTTCATATATTAAACTACTTTTTATCTCTATTCCATTATCCATTAATGCTTGCTTATAACCTCTTAGTCTATCTCTAGAAACATTTAAATTAGCCTTTGCACCAACAAAAGCTATTTTTTTATGTCCATAATCTATTAGCATTTGCACTAAATCATACATAGCTTTTACATTATCATTATCTACCCATAATACATTTTTTACTTCATCTGGCCTTCCTATAACTACAAAAGGAAATTCTATATCATTTAGGTACTTTATTGTATCATCATTTTCCTTAGAATTTAATAGACATATTCCATCAACCAAATTGCTATCTATAAATTTTCTAAACCATTCCTTATCATCTTTTCCTTCTTGCTTGAAAGCATACATTATATAATAATTTTCTTTTTGAGCATATATGCTTATTCCCTTCATCGCTTGCACAAAGAATGGATTTGAAAATATATCCTCTGCTTCTTTTGGTAATATTACAGCTAAAATTCTTGTTCTATTATTAGCAAGTCCTCTTGCAATTATATTTGGAGTATAATTTAACTTCCTTATTGCTTCATTTACTTTTTCCTTCGTTTTATCACTTATTTTATGGCTATTAGATAATACCCTAGAAACTGTTGATGTTGCGACATTTGCTTCTCTAGCTACATCTTTAATTGTAACTTTCATCTTATCTTCCCCCTAACAAGTACTTAATAAAATTATAGTATATTTTATATATAAAATAAATCTGATTCCCAATTATTATTTAATTAAAAATATTATACAACTCATTTTTTAAAGTTTAAGAACTCTATATTTTTATAAAAATAAAAAAGCACCTAACATTGTTAGATGCTTTCTGGCGGAGAAACCGGGATTTGAACCCGGGCGCCAGTTGCCCGACCTACGCCCTTAGCAGGGGCGCCTCTTCAGCCACTTGAGTATTTCTCCACGTGCCTTCTATTGAAGTTTTTATGGCGGAGAGAGTGGGATTTGAACCCACGGTACCCGCAAAGGTACGCCGGTTTTCAAGACCGGTGCCTTAAGCCAGCTCGACCATCTCTCCATATTATGTCTTGCGACAAGTATTATTATAGCAACCACTCTATATATTGTCAATTATTATTTTAAACTTTTTTATTATTTTTATTATATAATAAATATTTAGTAAAATAATTTTTTAATGAGTTTCGCCTATATTTAATTTAAAATGCATCTAAGAAAACTTAGATGCATCTTTGGCGGAGAGAGTGGGATTTGAACCCACGGTACCCGCAAAGGTACGCCGGTTTTCAAGACCGGTGCCTTAAGCCAGCTCGACCATCTCTCCATATCTGTCTGACGACAAATATTATTATAGCAATGAGATTGCTTGTTGTCAATTATAAATTTATATATTTTTTAATTAAATAATGAATCTAATAAAAAATAAACTCTTCTTTCTTCACTATCCACTAAAATTACTCTTAATTAGCCTAATAATAATTTAAGTATCTAATAGAATTAGAAAAAATAAATATATTATAAATAAAAATAATATATTTTAGATAATTTAATCTACCTTTAGAATAAATAAAGGGGCTGTTGCAAAAGCAACTAGCCGAATAAATGGGAAAAGGTGGATTCAATAGAATCCACCTTTTTTGCATAAACTTAAATCATGAAACTATTCAGTTTATACAATACTAATCAACAATTAGT
>NZ_JANKAF010000028.1:0-23823 GCF_024622765.1 Clostridium mucosae
ATCTCTTCGCTCAAATTACTTTGAGTCTTAATTTTAAGACGTCTAAAAGAATTGCTGGTTTATTTTACTTAACTTATTTTCTGTTCAATTTTCAAAGACCATTTTCTTCATCGCCCTCAAGCGACTTTCTTATCTTATCATTTGTTTTCTTTCTTGTCAACAACTTTTTTCAAAGTTTTTTTGACTTGTTTTGTCGCATCTCTCAGCGACGAGATTTATCTTAACATTTAAATTTAAATTAGTTTTATATAATTTACTATATCACAATGAATTATACTTGTTTTTCTTTAATTTTCTATTAATATCTATCTTTTTCTATTGATGATACGCCAGGATATGATTACGTTAAATTATTTGTATATAACTATATTTTCAATACTTTTTGTTGCTAAAAAAATAAATCGAGATTATCTATAATATTAAATTATGACAATCACGACTTATTTTTATTTATATTTATATATTCTCTTATTCTTCAGCCCTATCTAATAATTCATTTAAACTATTATCAGAATCATTTACAACTGCTATTTCACTTTTAACTTCATCACTTACATCTTCACTATCTAGTGTTAATTGCTCTTCTTTATCATCAATACTTCCTGATATTTTAGCAATTGCAGCTATCTTTTCTTCATCTGTAGTCCTCATAAGAGTTACTCCCATTGCAGATCTACTAGTTACTGATATATCAGATACATTTATTCTTATAGCTACACCACTTGTATTTATTAACATAAGCTCATCATCTATCTTACATATAGTTGCACCTATAACTTTACCTGTCTTCTCAGATAACTTATATGTTATTAATCCTGTTCCGCCTCTTTTTTGTCTCTTATATTCTGTTATAGGAGTTCTTTTTCCAAATCCATTCTCACTAATAACAAGTAAGTCTTCTCCTTCTACAGCTATATCCATGCATACAGCAATATCGTCTTTCCTTAAATTTATTGACCTTACTCCTGATGCTGTCCTTCCCATAGGTCTTACATCTGTTTCATTAAATCTTATTGCATTTCCATCTTGAGTTACTATAACTATATCAGCATCACCACGAGTTATCTTAACTTTTAGAAGCTCATCACCATCTCTGAGATTTATAGCTATTAATCCATTCTTTCTAAGATTCTTAAATTCGGATAAAGGTGTCTTCTTTACTAATCCTTGCTTAGTCCCCATAAATAGGAATCCTTCATTTACATCATCTTTAACAGAAAGAACCGTTTCAATCCTTTCATCTTGTTCTATAGCTATTAGGTTTATAATATTAGTTCCTTTTGCAGTTCTACCTGCATCAGGTATTTCATAAGCTCTTAACTTATAAACTCTTCCTTTATTCGTAAAGAACAGTATATCTGAGTGAGTTGAAACTACATTAACATGTTCTACAAAATCATCTTCCTTTGTAGACATTGCCTGTATTCCTCTTCCCCCTCTTCTTTGGGCAGAATATGTATCTGCAGATATTCTCTTAATGTATCCTGAATGAGTTAAAGTTACAACAACTTCTTCTTCTTGAATAAGATCTTCAATATCTATTTCATTAACTACTTTTTCTATTGAAGTTCTTCTTTCATCCCCATATCTATTCTTTATTTCTATTAATTCTTCTTTTATTACAGAAAGAAGTTTTTCTTCGCTTGCTAATATTGAATTTAAATAATCTATTAATTTCATAATTTCTGCAAGTTCTTCTTCTATTTTATCTCTTTCTAAACCTGTTAATCTTCTTAATCTCATTTCTAAGATTGCTTGAGCTTGCTTTTCACTTAAATTGAATCTTTCAATTAATGTATTTTTTGCTATTTCAGTGGTTTTTGATGATCTAATTATACTTATAACCTCATCAATATTATCTAGAGCTATCTTTAGTCCCTCAAGTATATGAGCCCTAGCTTCTGCTTTATTCAATTCAAATATAGTTCTTCTAGTTACTACTTCCTTTTGGAACTCTATATAGTTACTTAATACTTGCTTAAGATTCAATACTTGCGGCTCATTGTTAACTAGAGCTAACATTATAACACCAAATGTATCTTGCATTTTAGTATGCTTATATAACATATTTAGTATTACATTTGGATTTGCATCCTTCTTAAGCTCTACTACAATTCTCATACCTTCTCTATCAGATTCATCTCTTAAATCTGATATTCCAACTATTTTTTTATCTTTAACTAAATCTGCTATATTTTCTATTAGCTTAGCTTTATTTACTTGATATGGTATTTCGGTAACTATTATTCTATGCCTATTATTTTCTTCTTCAATTTCAGCCTTTGCTCTAACTATTATTCTTCCTTTACCAGTTTCATACGCTGCTCTTATTCCTGACTTACCCATAATAATAGCTCCCGTTGGGAAATCTGGTCCCTTTATAACAGACATTAGCTCTAAAACAGTAATATCTGGATTATCTATAAGCATTATTGTTCCATCTATTACTTCTCCTAAGTTATGAGGAGGAATATTTGTTGCCATACCTACAGCTATACCTGATGATCCATTAACTAAAAGATTTGGATATCTTGATGGTAATACAACTGGTTCCTTCTCTTCTCCATCGAAGTTTGGAATAAAATCAACTGTATCCTTTGTTATATCTCTTAACATTTCAACAGCAATCTTATTCATTTTAGCTTCAGTATATCTCATAGCAGCTGCGCTATCTCCATCTACTGAACCAAAGTTACCATGACCGTCTACAAGCATATATCTCATTGAGAAGTCTTGTGCCATTCTTACAAGTGCATCATAAACAGATGTGTCACCATGTGGATGGTACTTACCTAAAACTTCCCCAACTATTCTTGCACATTTTCTATATCCCTTTTCTGGAGATAATCCTAAATCGTTCATAGAGTATAATATTCTTCTATGTACAGGTTTTAATCCATCTCTAACATCTGGAAGTGCACGACCGACTATTACACTCATTGCATAGTCGATATAGCATCTTTTCATTTCTTTATTTATATCAATAGATATAACTTTTCCCTCGTTTAAATTCATGTACCTCACCTCGTTTTAGTACTATACATCTAAATTACTTACTTTTTTAGCATTTTTTTGGATAAACTCTCTTCTTGGTTCTACTTTGTCTCCCATTAATATAGTGAATATTTCATCTGCAGCTATGGCATCCTCTATAGTAGCTTTTAATAATACTCTCTTTTCAGGATCCATAGTTGTATCCCATAATTGAGTTGCATTCATTTCTCCAAGACCTTTATATCTTTGTATGTTAGTTGAATTATCTTTTCCACCAATTTCACCTAATACTTTTTCAAGTTCTGCATCTGAATAAGCATAGTACTCCTTCTTATTCTTTTTTACTTGATAAAGAGGTGGTTGTGCTATATATACGTGTCCTCCATCTAACAGCCCTCTCATATACCTAAAGAAGAATGTCAATAATAAAGTTCTTATATGAGCTCCATCAACGTCAGCATCTGTCATTATTATTATTCTATTGTATCTTAACTTCTCTTCATCAAAGTCATCTCCAATTCCAGCTCCAAATGCTGTAACCATTGACTTAATTGAGTCAGCAGTTAATATTCTATCTAGTCTTTGCTTTTCTACGTTTAATATTTTACCTCTTAAAGGAAGTATTGCTTGGAATCTTCTATTTCTTCCTTGCTTAGCTGAACCTCCCGCTGAATCTCCCTCAACTATATAAATTTCACACTCTAAAGGATCCTTTGATGAACAATCAGCTAATTTACCAGGTAATGATGAACGCTCTAACACTGACTTTCTTGTTAACTCTCTTGCTTTTCTTGCTGCGTCTCTAGCTCTAGCTGCCATCAACGCTTTTTCTATTATTATCTTACCAACCCCTGGATTTTCTTCTAGGAATATAGCAACTCCTTCTCCAACAATTGAGTCAACTACCCCCCTAACTTCTGAATTACCAAGCTTAGTTTTAGTTTGGCCTTCAAATTGAGGTTCAGATATTTTTACAGAAACTACGGCTGTAAGACCTTCTCTTATATCATCTCCTGATAAATTCTTATCATTTTCTTTTAAATGATTAAACTTTTTACCATAGTCATTTATAGCTCTTGTTAATGCTGTTTTGAACCCTGATAAATGTGTACCACCTTCAATGGTATCTATATTATTAGCAAATGAATATAAGTTTTCTGTATAGCTATCATTGTATTGAAGTGATATTTCAGCTATTATTCCATCCTTTTCACCTTCAATATAAATTGGTTCTGGATGTAGGGCTTCCTTGTTTCTATTCAAGTAAGATACAAATTCCTTTATGCCGCCCTCATAATGATATATCTCTTCTTTACCTTCTTCTCTCTTATCAGATAATATTATTCTAATTCCCTTATTTAAAAATGCTAGCTCTCTAAACCTATTAGCCAATGTATCAAAATCATATTCTGTTTCCTCAAATATTTCAGTATCAGGTTTAAATGAAACTTTTGTACCATGATCATCTGTTTTCCCTATTTTCTCTAAGCTAGTTACAACATTTCCTCTTGAATATTTTTGTTGCCATATATCACCTTCTCTTGATACTGTTACTTCACACCATTCTGATAATGCATTAACAACTGATGCACCAACCCCATGTAGACCTCCAGATACCTTGTATCCTCCACCGCCAAATTTTCCTCCAGCATGAAGAACTGTCATTATAACTTCTACTGTAGATTTACCCATTTTAGGATGTATTCCAGTTGGCATCCCTCTTCCATTATCAATTACAGTAATTGAGTTATCTTCATTTATTGTCACTGATATATCTGTACAAAATCCAGCTAAAGCTTCATCTATACTATTATCAACTATTTCATATACAAGATGATGTAAACCCCTTGAACTAGTACTTCCTATATACATTCCCGGTCTTTTTCTAACAGCTTCTAAGCCTTCTAATACCTGAATCTGACTTTCATCATAGCTTTGATTGTTTGTTTCCAATATAATCTCCTCCTTAAATGAAATTTTATTATAATCACATGAAGATTTAACATTGGATTTATGGATTATAATCTATATTTGTTCTCTTTGTTAAAGTTGAAGATGAAATTGGAGATAAATAAACTTTACTCATTTTATTAACTTCAGCTATAACAAATGATTTTGGTTTCTCTTTAGAAATTCTTTCTACAAACCCGTCCTCTTCTGCCATTCTTAGAAAAGCACTCGTATCTGAACTATACATTGTAGTTTGTAGATCAAAAATTCCAATTATGTCTTTAATCGGAACAACCACATTTTCTCCTAAATGTAAAAACATAAGAATTCCTCCTTTTAATTTAGGATTTCTCCTTCCTTGACCTTAAATACTCTGGAACTATCGTCTAAATAGTTAGTTAGATCTTCTATTCCTGTACATGTTATTATTGTTTGGATTTCTCCAATTGTACTCAGAATATATCTCTTTCTATTAAAATCTAATTCTGATAAAACATCATCTAATAATAATACTGGATACTCTGATGTCATTTCTTTTATTATTTTTAAAGATGAAAACTTTATTGTAAGGACAGCGCTTCTTTGCTGTCCTTGTGATCCAAAGCTTTTAATATCTACATCATTGATTAGTACAATAAAATCATCTCTGTGAGGACCTATGCTAGTAGTTCCTTTTTCAATGTCCTTCTTCCTATTTTTTCTCAGTGCTTCATAAAAACTATTTTCTATATCTTCTAGGTTCTTTATCGTACTTATATATTTGAACTCTACATTTTCTTTTCCTGAGGATATATCTTTATGAATATCCTTTCCATAAAAATTTAATTTATTGATATATTTAAGTCTTTCCATTATTATATGATAACCAAAATTTGCTAATTGTATATCATATATATCTAAAACTTCTGTATCTAATTTTCTATTTTTTAAAACAACATTCCGTTCATTTAAAACTTTATTGTATTGTACTAGATTATAATAGTATTTAGAATTTAATTGACATAGCTCCATATCAATAAACTTTCTTCTTACTCCAGGAGAATCTTTTATAATCTTTAAATCTTCTGGTGAAAACATAACGACATTAAAGTTTCCAAATAACTCACCTATTTTAGATACTTTAATTTTGTTAATCTTAATGGCCTTTTTACCATCTTTCAATATATTTATATCGATATTTTTATCAAGTCTATCTTTACCTACCAATAAACTTACATAAGCACTATCTGAATTCCAATTTATCAACTCTCTATCTTTAGAAGTTCTATGAGATTTGGCAAAAGCACAATAATAAATTGCTTCAAGAATATTTGTTTTTCCTTGAGCATTATCCCCCATAAATACATTTACATTTTTACCAAGTGTTATATTTAAAGATTTATAATTTCTATAATTTAACATTTGCAGTCTTTTAATATACATTTTTACACCTATTTTAATTATAACATATTAGAGGAATAAAAGTAATTATCAGGTTAATGTAAATAAATATATGCTATTCCTAAATAATTCTATATTTTTCTCCATTAAACTCTACTTCATCGCCTTGTTTTAATTTTTTCCCCCTCTGAATACAAACTTCATCATTAACTTTAACCATCCCATCTAAAATATACATTTTAGCCTCTGAACCTAGAGATGCAACTCCGCACCATTTTAAAAATGAATCTAATTTTATAAACTCGGTACTAATTTTAATTTCTTCCATTTCCAATTCCATGCATATTAATTCATATACTATGCATTTTCTCCCTTCTATCTTATTAATCTAACTGGTAAAACAAGATACTTTGAATTATCTGTATTCTTGCACTTAATTACACAAGGACTAACGCTTGATGTCATTTCCATTTTAATTTCATCGTCATCAACATTTTTTAGTACGTCTAATAAATATCTAGAGTTAAATGCAATTTGAATAGGCTCTCCTTGCAAATTTATACTAAGTTCTTCTCTAACCTTTCCCAATTGAGAATTAGAAGTTATTATCATATTTTCTTCTTGAACATCTAATTTTATTAAATTACTATTACTATCCTTAGCCATTAATGAAGCTCTTTCTATACAACTTTGTAGGTGTTGTTTATCCACATCTACTAATATTTTGTGCTCCTGAGGCAATAAAGAAGAATAATTCACAAACTTACCATCTAATAATCTAGAAATTACTTTTGTATTATTTAAATTGAATAATATATGATTATTAGTAAATGTAATTTTTACTATATCAGAAACATCTTCTAATATTTTTGACACTTCATTTAATGTCTTCCCCGGAATAACTACTTCTATTTCATTATCATTATCTAAGAATTCACTTCTTACTGCCAGTCTATATCCGTCTAATGCGACCAAATTTAAGTTTTTATTTTTAACCTCAAATAAAATTCCTTGTAGTATTGGTCTAGTTTCATCTTGTGCTATTGCAAATGATGTGCCCTTGATCATATTTTTTAATATATTTTGTTGAACTTCAACTGAAAGATTTTCATTTATACTAGGTAAAGCTGGATAGTCTTCTCCATTCATATAAACTAAATTAAATACTGACTTTTCACATGTTATTTGTATTATGTCATTTTCTAAAGTCTCTATTTTTATATCTGAATTAGGTAATTTTCTTATTATTTCTCCAAAGATCTTTGCATCTATTACAATCATGCCTTCTTCTAATATATCGGCTTCAACTTTTGTTTCAATAGATACATCCATATCAGATCCTATTAATGTTAGTCCTTCGCTTTTAGCATTTATGTATATGCCTTCTAAAATAGGCATTGTTGTCTTACCAGTTATGGCCTTATTGGCAATTGATATACCTTCTTGTAGTTTTTGTTTTTCACAGATAAATATCATATAAAAACCTCCTTAAGTTATATACATTAGATATCTATAGATATAGATAAATATATAGATATAAATTAATAATAATAGTAGTAGGGGATGTTGATATGTTGATAAGTGCGTATACCCCTTGAAAACACTAAATTATTTATAAAAAAATATTGTGGATAAGTGAAGCAAAAATCATATGACTTATCCACAGTATTAACAATCAATATTGTTTTTATTAGTTATCCACAAATAATTCAATATATTTATGTACAGTTGTTAATTAATTTTGAGTTAGCTTTTTCGTTATATCATTTACTGTGTGTTGTAGGCTTTCATCTGTATTTAAGCTATCAGATATTTTTTCATAAGCATGAATAACAGTAGTATGATCCCTTCCCCCAAATTCTTCACCTATTTTAGGCAAGGACATATCGGTTAACTTTCTGCTTAAATACATTGCAATTTGTCTAGGATATGCTACATTCCTAGTCCTTCTTTGAGATTTCAAGTCTTCTATTCTAAGATTAAAATATCCAGCAACAACATCTTGTATAACGTCTATAGTTACATTCTTATTTTGTTTATTTGATATTATATCTTTAAGAGCTTCACTTGCTAACTCAACAGTAATTGGTCTGTTAGTAAGTGATGAATAAGCAACAATTCTAATTAAAGCTCCTTCTAGCTCTCTAATATTAGACTTAATTTTAGTCGCGATATAAACCATAACTTCATTTGCAACATTTAGCTTTTCTACATCAGCTTTCTTTTTTAATATTGCCATTCTAGTTTCAAAGTCTGGTGCTTGAATATCAGCTATTAAGCCCCATTCAAATCTAGAACGTAGTCTATCTTCTAAAGTTGGAATTTCTTTAGGTGGTCTATCAGATGATAGAATTATTTGTTTGTTGGCATCATGTAATGCATTGAAGGTATGGAAAAACTCTTCTTGAGTTCTTTCCTTTCCAGCTATAAATTGAATATCATCTATAAGTAAAATATCTACATTTCTATATTTATTTCTAAATTCTTCATTTTTATCATCTCTTATTGCATTAATAAGTTCATTAGTAAATTTTTCTGAAGAGACATATACAACTTTAGCATTAGAATTATTTTGTAAAACATAATGACCAATAGCATGCATTAAGTGTGTTTTACCAAGGCCAACGCCTCCATATATGAACAGAGGATTATAAGCTTTGGCAGGTGCTTCAGCTACAGCTAATGAAGCTGCATGAGCAAATCTATTACTATTACCAATAACGAAAGAATCAAATGTGTATTTAGGATTTAATAAACTTGACATTTCATCATTTACAGTAATAGATCCTCTATCATCGAATTTAGGTTTCTTTTCTTCCTTTTCTTCTGCTTCCTGAATATCAGATGCTACCATAAATTCTACATTATAAACTTTTGAGCAAGCAGCTTCTATAGAATTTACAACTAAGTCCTTGTATCTCTTTTCTAATATGTCTTGAGTAAAGGAGTTTGGAACACTGATTCTTATTATATTGGAAGATATAGAAATAGGTTCGCAACTTTTAATCCATGTATTAAAGCTAACTTCACTCATTTCACCCTTAATTATATTTAATGTTTTTTCCCATAATGATTTTAGATCATTATTCATTTTATATCCTCCATAAAATAAATTTTAAATTTAAATATTAAATAGTTAGTAACAATATATCAACACACTTATTAACACATGAAAATGCATGTTAATAAATATGATAGAATTATTCACATGTTAATAATTATGTTGATATTTTATATTGATAAAAGTTATCCACAATATAATTATGTACAATTTTTCACATTATTAACATGGTATAAAAGCATTAGTTTAGCTAAAAATAGATATAAATAGATAAGTAATAAAGAAAAAAGTAAACAAGTTATACACAATTTAATCCACATGTGTGGATAACTTGTTTGCTAAGTAAAATTATTCACATTCAATACTAATAATAACATAAGTTAAATAGAGTATTCAAGGAGTTATCCACAAAAAACTGTGGTAAAATCTTATATTTATCAACAGAATTTGAAAATTATAGTGTATTGACATAAAAACGTGATATATATATAATAATAAGGTAAATTTAAAATAGGAATTATAGTTTTTACTATAGAAATTACAATTTAAAGGGGGTGTAGTGAAATGTTCATGACATACCAACCAAAAAAGAGACAAAGAAAAAAAGAACATGGATTCAGAAAGAGAATGAAAACTTCATCAGGAAGATCTGTTCTTAAGAGAAGAAGACAAAAAGGTAGAAAAAGATTAACAGCATAAGGGCCGCAAATAGTGGCCTTTTTTCTGCAATAGCAGGAAAAAAGGAGTATAGAGTTTCCAATGGTATACAGATTAAGAAAAAATAATGAATTTAAATTAGTATATAGAAGGGGAAAGTCTTTAGCTAATAACCTTTTAGTTTTATACACTTTTAATAATAGAAAAAATAAAACAGAAGATAATCTTACTTATAATAAGGTAGGAATTTCAGTAAGCAAAAAAGTTGGAAATAGTGTAGTTCGAAGTAGAAGTAAACGATTGATAACTGAAAGCTATAGACTTAATGAAAAGAACCTTAAAAGTGGCTACGATTTTGTGTTTGTAGCGAGAAGTGCTATAAAAGGAAAAAGTTTCTTTGAAGTTGAAGAGGCAATGAAAAAACTTTTTTTAAAGGCAGGCTTATATAAATAATGAAAAAGATAATGTTGAAATCTATATATTTATATAGAAAATATATTTCGCCGATGAGACCACCAACATGTATTTATGTTCCTACATGCTCACAATATGCAATAGATGCTATTAATAAATATGGAGCAATAAAAGGTGGTTTTTTAGCTATAAAGAGAATTTTAAGGTGTCATCCATTTGCTAAGGGTGGATATGATCCTGTGAAATAAGGAGGTTATTTGTAAGATATGATGAAACTTTTAGAACCAATAACAAATTTTCTGACGATTATATTTAATGGTCTACATAATTTTATTTTATCAGTATTTAATATGGAACCTAGTGGGGCTTCATATGTGCTAGCAATAACAATATTTACTGTAATAATAAGATTGATAATATTACCATTTAATATTAAGGCAAATAGATCAAATGCTAGGATGCAAGAAATTCAACCAGAATTAAATGCAATACAAAAAAAATATGCAAATGATCCTCAAAAGATGCAAGCTGAGTATTCAAAATGTATGAAAGAAAATAATGTAAGTATGTTTGGGGGATGCCTTCCTACATTATTACCTTTACCAATATTATTTGCACTATATTATGTTTTTTGGAATATAGATAAAAGTGCTGTAACTAATACATCATTTTTATGGATACCAAATGTATTTAACAAGGATCCTTACTTCATAATGCCAGTATTGGCTTTCTTAAGTACTTATTTACCAAGTTTACTTTTAACTAAGTCAATGCCAAAGAATGAAAATAGTCCTATGAACATGGGAAGTATGAATATAATGATGGCAGGTATGATGGGGGTAATGGCTATTAACTTTAGTTCCCTTTTAGTAATTTACTGGGTAATAGGTGGAGCTATACAATTAGCGCAAACTTATTTCTTAAATTACTTGCCAGCTAAAAAGAAAAGAGCAGCAAAAGAAGAAGAAGATAAATTAAAAACTATTCAGAACGCAAAAAAAGCAACACCAAAGACTAAGAAGAAGAATTAAGATTATTATATTAGTATTTACTAGGTGGTGAATAGGGTATGAAAACATTAGAAATAGCAGGGAAAAGCGTAAGTGAAGCATTACAAAATGCGTTAAAAGAATTAAAGCTTACAGAAGATAAGGTTGAATATGAGGTTTTAGATGAAGGCTCAAAAGGATTTTTAAATATTATAGGGACAAAGCCAGCAAAAATATTAGTTAAGGTTAAAAGAGATTATAAGGAAGAGGTACGAGTATTTTTAAGAAGTATTCTTGATAATATGAAAGTACAAGCAGAAATAAAAATTAAAGAAGTTAATGATGTTGTTTATATAGACTTGAATGGTCCTAAGATGGGATTAATAATTGGATATAGAGGAGAAACTTTAGATTCTCTACAATATTTAGCTTCGTTAGTTGTTAATAAGGGGCATGACATTCCTTATAAAAAGGTAGTTTTAGATACTGAAAACTACAGAAAGAAAAGAGAAGAAACTTTGATGAGAGTTGCTGAAAAAACTGCATATAAAGTTAGAAAAACTAGAAGACCTTATAAGTTAGAACCGATGAATCCTTATGAAAGAAGAGTAATACATTCTGCTTTACAAGATAATGAATATGTCTATACATTTAGTGAGGGTGACGAACCTTACAGAAGAGTTGTTGTAGATATAAAGAAATAAAGGTGAGAAAGCCAATTGGCTTTCTTGCCTTTTATTTATTTTTGACTAAATTCAAATAGTTTTGTAAAATGAATATTAGTTAAAATGGGGTATAATATAAATATATATAATATATTGAACGAAGGAATTTATCTAAAATACATTAAGGAGGATAGATGATGAAAGAATTTGATACAATTTGTGCTATATCCACAGCAATTGGAGAAGGTGGAATTGCTATTATAAGAGTATCTGGTGATAAAGCCTTAGAGATAGTAGCTAAAATTTTTAGGGCGAAAAGTGGAAAAGATATAAAAGATATGAAGACTTATACCATGAAATATGGTCATATAGTTGATATAGATAAAGAAGACTTAATAGATGAAGTAATTATAAGCTATATGAAAGGGCCAAAAAGTTTCACAGCAGAAGATACTGTAGAAATAAATTGTCATGGTGGAGTAACATCAACAAATAAAGTGCTGGAAATGGTTATGAAGGCTGGAGCAAGATTAGCTGAGCCAGGTGAATTTACTAAAAGAGCATTTTTGAATGGAAGAATAGATTTATCTCAGGCAGAGGCAGTTATGGATTTAATCACGGCTAAGACTGAGCTAGCAATGAAATCAGCTTTAATGCAGAGTTCGGGTTCATTGTCAGAGAAAATCAATAAACTAAGAGAATATCTGTTAAATGTATTAGCGTTAATAGAATATGCTGTAGACTTTACTGAGGATGATGAGGAAGTTGATCCGACAATTCCATTGAGAGTAAAAGATAGCTTGGAAAAAGCATGTGATGATATGAGTAAATTACTTAAAAGTGCAGATGAAGGCAAAATAATAAGAGATGGATTAAGCTTAGCCATAGTAGGTAAGCCAAACGTAGGTAAATCATCTTTATTAAATGTTCTCTTAAAGGAAAAGAGAGCAATTGTTACAGATATTGCTGGAACTACTAGAGATGTAATAGAGGAATATATAAATCTTGATGGAATACCAGTAAAGATAATAGATACGGCGGGAATAAGAGAAACAGAAGATATAGTTGAAAAAATTGGAGTTGAAAAATCAAAGGAAAAAATAAATGAAGCAGATTTAATTTTATTAGTACTAGATTCTTCTAGAGAATTAGATAATGAAGATATTGAAATAATAGAAGCTATAAAAAATAAAAATTCTATAGTTTTGTTAAATAAAATAGATTTAGAAAATAAATTAGATAAATCTTTATTAAGCGAATTTGAAAATATAATAAAAATTTCTGCAAAAGAAGATCTTGGAATAGATGGATTAAAAAATGAGATTAAGAATATGTTCTTTAATGGTAAAATAGATAGCGAAAGTCTAATAATATCTAACTCAAGACATAAGCAAGCTTTAATTAGAGCAAAGGAAAATTGTGATGATGCTCTAATAAGAGTTAAAAATAATGAGTTCCTTGATTTAATTTCTATATATGTAACTGCAGCTTTAAAAGCTTTAGGAGAAATTACTGGTTCAGAGTTAGAAGAGGACTTAGTTAATAAAATATTTAAAGAATTTTGTTGTGGAAAGTAGGAGAAATATAAATATGAAATATAATGCGGGAGAATACGATGTAGTAGTTGTTGGTGCTGGTCATGCTGGTTGTGAAGCAGCACTTGCAGCAGCTAGAATGGGATTAAAAACATTAATTTGTACTACTAATCTTGATTCTGTAGCTATGATGCCTTGTAATCCTAATATAGGAGGTACTGCGAAAGGACACTTGGTAAGAGAAATAGATGCATTAGGTGGAGAAATGGGGGTTAATATAGACAACACATTTATTCAATCAAGAATGCTAAATACCTCAAAGGGCCCTGCAGTTCATTCTTTAAGAGCGCAAGCAGATAAAAAGAAGTATCAAAATAGAATGAAGAATGTACTTGAGAATCAAGAAAATCTTAGTTTGAGACAATTAGAAGTAATAGAATTAGATGTGGAAGATGGAAAGGTTAAAGGTGTACTTACAAAGAACGGTGGATACTTCAGTTGTAAGGCCGTTATATTGACAACAGGTACATATCTTAGAGCAAGAATAATAATAGGCGATGTTACATATAATAGTGGACCAAATGGATTAGCAGCAGCTAATGAATTATCTCAATCATTAATTGATTTAGGAATATCATTAAGAAGATTTAAAACTGGTACTCCAGCGAGAATAAATAAAAGATCTGTTGATTTTTCAAAAATGGTAGAGCAACCAGGAGATGAAAAAATAGTTCCATTCTCCTTTATGAGTGGAGATATATCTAGAGAACAAGTTTCCTGTTGGTTAACTTATACAAGTGAAGAAACTCATAAAATAATACAAGAGAATATTGATAGGTCTCCAATGTATAATGGATTAATTGAAGGGGTGGGCCCAAGATATTGCCCATCAATAGAAGATAAGGTTATGAGGTTCCCAGATAGGGAAAGACATCAGTTATTTATAGAACCAGAGGGTGAGGATACTCAAGAAATGTATATTGGAGGAATGTCTTCATCACTTCCAGAAGATGTACAGTTACAAATGTTAAGAACTGTTCATGGACTAGAAAATGTAGAAATAATGAGAACTGCATATGCAATAGAATATGATTCAATTGATCCGACTCAATTAAAGCCAACATTAGAATTTAAGGAATTTGATGGATTATACGGAGCTGGACAGTTAAATGGTAGTTCAGGTTATGAAGAAGCAGCTGCACAAGGAATAGTTGCTGGAATAAATGCGGCTTTGAAGATTCAAGATGAAGAATCTATGATACTAACTAGATCAGATGGATATATAGGTGTTCTTATCGATGATTTAGTTACTAAAGGTACAAATGAGCCATATAGAATGATGACATCAAGAGCTGAGTATAGATTATTATTAAGACAAGATAATGCTGATTTTAGATTAACTGAAATTGGATATAAGGTTGGTCTTGCGACAGAAGAAAGATATCAAAAGTTCCTAACAAGAAAAAATAATATAGAAAATGAAGTTAAGAGATTAAAGGAACTTCAAATAACAAATAAGAAAGAAACAAATGAATTCTTAGTTTCAATGGGATCAACAGAACTTAAAAAGCCTATAAGTTTTTATGAATTAATTAAAAGACCAGAATTAGATTATTTTAGCTTAGTAAGCTTAGATACGGATAGACCAGACTATGAAGATGATATAGGTGAACAAATAAATACAATTGCTAAATATGAAGGTTATATAGATAGCCAATTAGATCAAGTAAGACAGTTTAAAAAGTTCGAGAAAAAATTAATTCCTGATGATTTAGAATATAATGATGTAAAGGGATTAAGAACAGAGGCTATTCAAAAGTTATCTAATATTAGGCCTGTAAGCATAGGGCAAGCATCAAGAATATCTGGAGTGTCACCAGCTGATATATCTGTATTATTAATTTATTTAGAACATCAATATAAGAAATAAAATTCTTTGGAGGAACTATGGAATATTTTCAATTAATGAGAGACGCTTCTTTAGAAGTAGGAATGGAATTATCAGAGCATCAATATAATCAATTTATAAAGTACATGAAATTACTTCAAGAGTGGAATGAAAAGATAAACCTTACTGCAATAACAGAAGATGAAGAAGTAATAAAAAAACATTTTATAGATTGCATTAAAGCTTTTAAATCAGATGCAATTAAAAATGCTAAAACTATAATAGATGTTGGAACAGGAGCTGGCTTCCCAGGGTTACCTATAGCTATAATGAATCCTAATGTACAAGTAACATTATTAGATTCATTAAATAAAAGAATAAATTTTTTGAATACAGTAATTAGTAGTATAGGAGTAAAAAATGTAGTTACAATACATTCAAGGGCAGAAGACGGAGCAAGAAAGTCGGAGTTAAGAGAAAAGTTTGATGTCGCTACATCAAGAGCAGTAGCAAATATGGCAGTGTTATCAGAGTTTTGTATGCCATATGTAAAGTGTGGTGGATACTTTGTAGCGTTAAAAGGACCAGCAATAGAAGAAGAGCTTAAAGATGGTCAAAAAGCAATAACAGTTTTAGGTGGAGAGTTAAAAGAGATAATTGAGGTAAATATAGAAAAGTCTGATTTAAAGCATAATATTGTAGAAATTAAGAAGATAAGTAAATGTTCGAAAATATATCCTAGAAAAGCAGGAACAATAAATAAAAAACCTATAAAATAGAATTAAATTCTACAATATATCTAAATAAAAACAGTCGATTAATAAAAAAATATTAATATATATAAGTTCATTTGTAATTTGTTAAGTTATAATAAATTAATTTGTCTTATAATATTAGGTAATAAAAAGAAGGAAATTAGAGAAGAAAATAGAATTTTTAATTTATTGAATAAAATGGTACTTAGAATAATAGGGGATGGTTGGGTGCATATGAATAGAGAAATTACAAATATAAATGTAAATAAAATATTTCCAAATACTTATCAACCTAGAAGATTTTTTAACGAAGAAGCATTAGAAGAATTATCTCAATCTATAAAGGAGCATGGAATAATTCAACCTATTACTGTTAGGAGAAGAGGAGAAAACTTTGAATTAGTAGCAGGTGAAAGAAGATGGAGAGCTGCGAGAATGGCAGAATTAGAAAATGTACCTTGTAATATTATTGAAATAACTGATACACAATCTGCTGAAATAGCTTTGTTAGAGAATTTACAAAGAGAGGATTTAAATTTTATAGAAGAGGCTGAGGCATATTATAATCTTATAAATGATCATAAGTTTACTCAGGATGAATTAGCAAAAAGAATGGGTAAAAAGCAATCAACTATAGCAAATAAGTTAAGATTATTAAAACTTAGTTCAAGTGTTAGATCGGTTTGTATAGAAAATAAATTAACAGAGAGGCATGCAAGAGCATTACTATCATTACCAAATGAAGAATTACAATTAAAAGTTATAGAAAAAGTAATAAATAATTCTCTTAATGTTAAGGCCACGGAAGAAGCGGTTAATAAAGAGCTATTAAAATTAGCTGGAGAAGAGTTGAAGAATAAGGAAAAGAAAAGAGTTAAAAGTGTATTTCCAGCAAAATTATATGTAAATACTATAAAGCAAGTATTTGATAAGTTTAATATACCAGCTGAATATAAATTTAAAGATGATGAAGAATTTATACAAATAACAGTTTCTATACCTAAAAAATAATTTTAATAAGTATATTCTTACTTTAGTAAGAATATACTTATTTTTTTGTAGAAATTTAAGTTTGATTATTAATTTAATTAATTTTTATTCTGTTAATCTTTTAATATTAACAGAAAGTATATATAATATTAATATGAGAAGGGGGGTGAAGCTCTAAAATAGAGCTTTTATATGAAGAAGGTTTGTATATTTAATCAAAAAGGTGGAGTTGGAAAAACTACTACAAACATAAACTTATGCGCATATCTAGCTATGGAGGGTTATAAAGTATTAACAATAGACATAGATCCCCAAGGAAATACAACAAGTGGGTTAGGCTTAGATAAAAGGAATTTAGAATTATCAATGTATGATGTATTAACTTCAGATGCTTCATTAAGAGAGGTTATATTAAAAAGTGAATTAGTACAAAATTTATTTGTAGCTCCGTCAACAATGGAGTTAGCAGGTGCAGAAGTTGAAATGATAGGTAAGGAGAATAGGGAGACTATTTTAACAAATAAAATTAAAGAAGTAGAAGATGAATATGATTTTATTTTTATAGATTGTCCACCATCATTAGGAATACTAACAATTAATGCATTAACATCAGTTGAATCAGTATTAATACCAATCCAATGTGAATTTTATGCACTTGAAGGAGTAGGACAACTTATCAACACTATTCAACTAGTTAAAAAATCATTAAATCAGGACCTTGAAATAGAGGGCGTTGTAATGACTATGTACGATTATAGAACTAATTTAAGTAATGAAGTCCTTGAAGAAGTTAAGAATTTTTTTAATGAAAAGGTATATGAAACTAAAATATCAAGAAATATAAGATTAGCAGAGGCTCCTAGTTTCGGGCTACCAATAATGCTATATGATGAAAAATGCAAGGGTGCGGAATCTTATAAATCATTAACAAAAGAGTTTTTAAGTAGGCAGTAAGTAGGTGAGTAAATATGAATAAAAAATCAGCATTAGGAAAGGGATTAGGTGCATTAATTCCTAATGATAATGAAAGTAAAGAAAATAATAAACCATCAGTTATATCTATGAATTTAATTAGAAGTAATGAGGATCAGCCAAGAAAGGCTTTTGATGATGAAAAAATAGCAGAATTAGCTCAATCAATTAAAGAGCATGGAATAATACAACCTATAATTTTAAATAAAAAAAACAATAGTTATGTAATAGTTGCTGGTGAGAGAAGATGGAGAGCTGCAAAATTATTAGGATTAAAAGAAATACCAGCTATAATAATGGAGTTAACTGAAAAAGATATATTAGAGGTATCTCTAATAGAAAATATTCAAAGACAAGATTTAAATCCTATTGAAGAGGCTATAGCATACAAAAAATTACTAAGCGATTTTAATTTAACTCAGGAGGAGCTAAGTAAAAGAGTAGGAAAGTCTAGAGTAGCAATAAGTAATGTAATAAGACTTACTAACCTTTGTGAAACAGTAAAACAATATTTAATTGATGAAGTTATTACAGAAGGTCATGGAAGAGTTTTATTAGCAATAGAGGATCCAGAAGTTCAATGTGAAGTAGCTCAAAAAGTTATAGATGAAAAGCTATCTGTTAGGGAACTAGAAAGATTAGTAAGATATTTAGGATCTGAGAAAAAGGAAAAAGACAAGGAAAAAGCAAGAGAAATAAATCCATATTATAAGGATGTAACTGAAAAATTGCAAAATTATTTTGGAACTAAAGTGAGTATTAGTAACAAAAATGATAAGGGGAAAATAGAAATAGAATATTATTCAAATGAAGATTTACAAAGGATACTAGAAATAATTAATTTATGATGTTTCACGTGAAACATTATAAATGTGCAAATTATGTTTCACGTGAAACATTTTATGATATTTCTTTATAAGGTCTAGAGAGGAGTATTGAAAGTGGAAAATATATTTAAAGTAATAAATGAAAATTCACCATTTATTATTATTGGATTACTTATTATAATGTTACTACTTTTCATAATTGTAATTTATTTAATAAGATCTATAAATAAGCTTGAAAAGAAATATAGAAGAATGATGAGAGGGGTAAATAATAAAAATTTAGAAGAACTAATAGCTTCTAAATTAGACGAAATAGATAAAGCTATGGAGTTTTCAAACGAAGCCCTTAATAAATGTGAAGTAATAAAGGAAGAAATGAAAGGTTGCGTAAATAAAATAGCTATAATGAGATATAAGGCATTTCCTGATGTAGGAAGTGATTTGAGTTTTTCAATAGCAATACTAGACTCATATAATGATGGCGTTTTGATTACTGGAATTTATTCAAGACAAGATAGTACTACATATGCAAAACCAGTTGATAAGGGAATTTCGAGATATGAGTTATCTGAAGAAGAATCATATGTTTTGAATGAAGCAATTAATAAAAAATAAAAAATGAGAGTCTTATAGACTCTCATTTTTTTGTAAATAATTTAATTTAGAAGGTTTATTAATATATTCAAATTCTTTTGATACTTTCAATATAAAATGGTAGATACCCTTATATATGCAATCTGCTAAGCTCATTACCGTATATAAGCGTGTATTTTGTAAAACTATAAACTCAAAGTTCCCTCCAATATTTACGATTCCTGTGATGCTTAAATCTCCTATAGGGGGTAAATTTTTATTTAAGGCTAATCCAGGCTGAAGTGGTTTTTTATCAATAAAAACTTTCCCTATATTACTTATTTTTCCTAAACATGAATCTATAGCGATAATATAAGGATTATCAAAATTTAAATTAATTTTATTAATTATTTCATTAAGGTTCTTAGAGTGAATAGGACTTTCTAATGATCCATAAATATGAATTTTATTTTTTGAAACATTTTTTAATTTATATCCAATCAATGGACCAAGAGAATCACCTGTACATCGATCAGTTCCTATACAAATGAAAATTATATCTCTGTTTGAGTAAAGTATATCTTTTAAATTATTATATAAATAATCCCTAATCTCTATATAAGAGTTAGGCGATAATGAATCGATTGAAATTGGTTCATTCATATAAAAACCTCCTTTATTGAAATTATTAACAATAAAGGAGGTTTTTATTCAAGGCTATTTTGATTTTATTATCTTGTTTATGGAGTCTATAGTGTATTTAATATCTGATTTCTCATTAAAGTAACTAAGGCTTAATCTAACAGTACCTGATGGAAAACTTCCTATAGTTTTATGTGCAAGCGGAGCACAATGAAGACCAGACCTATTTTTTATACCAAAATCATTATCAAGAGCAAAAGATAATTCAGCAGTATCAATATTATTAATATTAAATGAAACACATGAGGTGTAATTGCTATTATTAATATCCTCGTAAAGAATGATATCATTGATGTTAGACATTTCGCTAACAAGATAATCTCTTAAAAATTTATTTTTATTATAAATTGCATTTATGCCTTCGGTTTTAATGAATTTAATACCTTCAACTAAGCCTACTATACCAGGCATATTAAGAGTACCGGATTCAAATTTATCTGGTAAAAAATCAGGTTGCTCTAGTGAGTGAGATAAGCTTCCAGTTCCTCCTAAAATGAAAGGATTGCATATGTTATTAAGACTATCATCTATTATAAAGCCACCAATTCCTTGAGGACCAAATAAGCTTTTATGTCCAGTAAAAGCTAGTGCACTTAAGTTAACATCTGTAAAATCTATGTCTAATACTCCAGCACCTTGAGCAGTATCTAATATAAAAAATATATTTCTACTTTTACATAAAGCTCCAATTTCTTTAATTGGTTGAATGCTACCAATTACATTAGATGCTTGACTAAGTACTACCATTTTAGTATTTGGTTTTATATTATTTTTAATATCTTCAACAGAGATAAAGCCAAATTTATCAGCAGTTACAATATCCAGTTCTATTATTCCTTTATTCTTCAAATTAACTAATGGCCTTAAAACAGAGTTATGTTCCATAGAAGATGTTATTACATGATCTCCAGTTGTAAGGGATCCATTTATTAATATATTTAATGAAGTAGTTATATTATTGGTGAATATTACATTTTCCATAGAATCAAACTTGAAAAAATCGGATATAACTTCCCTTGCCTCAAATAGAAGTCTATTAGTTTCTAGAGCATTATTATGGTTGGAGCGGCCAGGATTTCCTCCAATATTAGTTAGAAAATTGTATATAGAATCAACAACATTCTTAGGCTTGGGAAATGTTGTACTAGCATTGTCTAAATATATATTCATGATTAACTCCTTATAAATTATAGAAATTTAAATTTATAATAAAATTATAAGATACTTTATTATTATTTACAAAGTAATAAATTTATAAAATAATGGATTTTTGAATGGAATGATAAAATGAAAACTTAATTAAAATTTAATAGAAATTAAATTTATTGATGAGCAAAAGAATGTATACTTAAATATAGCAAATATTTTATATAGGATTAAGAATATATAAAATCATTAATATAGATTCTTAATTGAAACATATATATAATATAATTAAATATAAATAAACTTGAAGAGGGAGGACATTATGAAGTACTATATTATAGTTTTTAAAAATACACTTGATGCTATGAATGGAGAAAAAGTTTTAAAGGAAGAAAATATGATTTTTAAGATGATGCCGACTCCTACAGCAATTACACAAAGCTGTGGAATTTGCATTAGACTAGAAGAAAAAAAATACATAGATGAAATTATATCAAGGGATATTATAAGATATAAACATATATATGAGAAAGATCAAAATGAGTTTAAGGAAATAATTTAATAGTATTAGAGGTGAGTTATGCAAAATTTCATGACATTGATCAGTACTGGTATAGATGAGAATGGGAAAATTGTTTTTAATGTTGATTGGGAAGTTGCGTGGACAAATGCGGTAAGCACATTTGAGTTTGTATTGAATAAGGGAATAAGGTTTATATTACTTATAGTTGCTATGTATCTTGCTATAAAAATAGGAGATAAGTTAATTGATAAGTTTGTAAAAAATCAAATTAAAAGTAAATTAAGTTTTTCTATGAATAGGCAAAAAGCAATCACTGTAGGAGCTATACTTAAAAGTTCATTAAAATATGCAGTATATATATCAGGAGCTGCTATAATAATAGGAAGTACATTTAAGGTATCAGCAGCTGTTTTAAGTGCTGTTGGTTTTGTAGTCGGTATTGGAGCTCAAAGCTTAGTCAAAGATTTAATAAATGGTTTTTTCATACTTTTTGAAGATCAATATGGAGTAGGAGATTATGTAACCATAGGTAAGTATAGTGGTATAGTGGAAAATATTGGAATAAGATCCACGGTATTGAAGGATTTCAGCGGAGATGTACATGTTTTACCAAATGGAGCTGTATTAGAAGTAACTAATCATTCAAGAGCAAATATGAGGTTTATGGTCGATGTAGAAATTGCATATGAAGAAGATGTAGATAATGCAATTAAGTTAATTGAAAATACATGTAAAAAATTTAAAGAGAAAAATAAAGATGAAGTTAAGGAAGATATTGAGGTATCAGGTGTTATATCATTAAATGCATCAGGTGTTACGATAAGAGTAGTTGGGAAATCTAAGCCTCTATCTCAATGGAAGATGGAAAGAGAATTAAGAAAAGAAATAAAGAAGACATTAGATGAGGCAGGAGTAGAAATACCGTATCCAAAGACTCAAATAGTAAATAATAAATTTGTTTAATTTAAATGGTTGGAGGTTTAATTATGATAGAGACTTTTGATTTAGGTGATATAGTAGAAATGAAAAAGCAGCATCCATGTGGAAGTAAAGAATTTGAAGTTATAAGACTTGGAGCAGATATAAAAATTAAATGTACAGGTTGTGGAAGAATTATAATGCTACCAAGAAGCAAATTTCAAAAAGATGCCAAGAAAATCGTTAATTTATAGTAATTAAATTTAAAACTTGCAAAAGAAAATGAATAATGCTACAATATTTAATTGTAATCCCTGCTGTGTAAAGCACAGCCAATGTCCGAGGGGAGGAGGTGAAAATGATGAGAAAGTACGAAACTATATTCATACTACACCCATCATTAGATGAAGAAGCTTGTAAAGCTAACATCGAAAAGTTTAAGGGTGTAATAGAAAACGGTGGAGGAACTATAGAAAATGTTGACGTTTGGGGTAGAAGAAAGCTTGCTTACGAAATCGCAAAAGTTAACGAAGGTTTCTATACATTAATCAACTTTAATGCTGATTCAGAGCTACCTAAAGAGTTAGACAGAATATTCAGAATTACTGATGGAGTTTTAAGACACATCATAGTTAAACAAGAAGCGTAAGAGGTGATATTGTCATGAATAAGGTAATACTTATTGGAAGGCTAACAAAAGATCCAGAGCTTAATTTTGCAGCTGGAAGTGGTACTGCAGTAACAAGATTTTCTTTAGCAGTAACAAGACCTTTTAAAAAAGATGAAACTGATTTTATCAATTGTATAGCTTTTGGTAAAACTGGTGAAACAATAGCACAATATCTTACAAAGGGCAGACAACTAGCTGTTACTGGACGTATCAG
>NZ_JANKAF010000029.1:0-22315 GCF_024622765.1 Clostridium mucosae
ATTGGCTAAGGTACAAATAGAGCTATAGGAGGACAAGCATGAGCGAAACACAGAGAATGTTAGATGAAGCAATAAAGCTTTGGGGGACACAAGATATAGTAACAGTGATGTTAAGTCAAAGAAGAGATGAAGAAATAAATAAAGAGCAGTTAAGGAGACTAAAATAATGGAAGGATATATAAAAGCGTTAATAGATACTCATAGAAGAAGATTGAAAAACTCATCTTTTCCAAATGAAAAGGAAGAGATAAAAGATAGAATAGAAGAACTGGAAGGTATATTAGAATATTGTGAACAGAGATCTGAAAAGATTGAACATAAATTTTCTGGTTTTCTTACTTCATGCAAAGCTAAAGATTTATCAGAAGAAATTAGAAAAAAGTGTGAGGGATAAATATGTATAGGATATTACTTTTAAATAGCAATGCAATAAGAATAGAGAGGAAAAAAATTAATTGGGTAAGGAAATGCGAAAGCTTCTTAAAAAGCATGATCCGAAAGGGATAAAATATTATGAATCTAAAAATACATCAGAAGAAAATAAAAAAGCTCATAACTCTACTAATCAAAGTAAGAGTTATGAGTCAAAAAATGAAAAACGTGATATGAGTATATCAGATTTTGAGGATATAGACAATGGTGAAATTTACAATATAAAAACAGGAAAAACAACAAGAGATTTAATTTAAGGAGAAATAAATGAAAAATCCAAAGAAACTGACATATAGTCAAAGAAAAGAATTAGTGAAATTAGGATATGATCCTAAAGAATATATGATAATATCAGCACCATCACATGAATTTAAATTACTACATATAGAAACAGGAAAGGTTATTCCTGTAGAAAGAATAAAATGATTTGTGATAATTGCAAAAATACAAGTAGTTCATGGGTACATTGTAAGAAGGGTGGTTTAGTATGTGATAAGTGCTGCATTAAATGTAAGTATATAGATTTTAGTACAAGCTATATAAGGTGTACTTATAAGAAAATAGAAAACTAAAAGATAGAAAAGAAGTAAAGAAAAAACACATTACCAATAATTCAAACGATGGTAATGTGTTAGAAAATTATAACAATTATTAAAATACGAAATACGAAATATGAAATATGCAGCATGCAATTTATAAGTATTATATATTGAATTTGAGGTGTTTGTCAAATACCTTATTATTTTTTTATTTTTTTTAGATACCGAAAGGGTCTTAGGGGGCTTGTAATAGGTACTATATTTAGTTACACACTATAAATTTATATAAAAAATAATAAAAAAGAAATGGATTAAAAGAAAGGATAAGAAAGATATGAGTAGTGATATGTTTTATAGAACAAAGACACAGACATTAAAAAAAATAATAGATGTAGTAGTGAAAGAATCTTTAGAAATAAAAAAGACATCTACTTATCCTTTATTCGATATTAAAGAAAAATATAAGAGTAGAAAGAAAAAGCAGAACCAAGCAAGAAAAGAACAGAAGAATTGGAATGAGAAAAATACAAAGGAATACTTTGTTGCAAAAGCACATTGTAATTTTGATACAAGTGACTATGTATGGCATGTAACATTAGATGATGAACATAGACCAGAAACATTAGAAGAAGCAGAAAAGATGTTCAGTAATTTAATAATAAAAGTTAATAGATGGAGAAAAGCAAGAGGAATAGAAAGAGCAAGATATATGGCAGTTATTGAATATGGGGAAAGTGGGAAATTGCATTGGCACGTTCTTATAGATGGAAAACTTCACAGAGATATATTAGAAGAAGCATGGACAAAAGGAACATCTAATGTTGATAGGATAAAACTAAATGATGAAGGATTTAAAGACTTATGCAAATACATGCTTAAAGATCCTAAAGGTAAAAAAAGATATAAACCATCAAGAGGAAATTTAGTAGAGCCACCAGTACCAACAATAAATGATAATAAATTTTCAAGAAGACAAATGATAAAAATGGTAACTAATCAACCAACTAAAGAAGAAATAGAGAAATGGTATCCAGGATATACACTAACAAAATTTGATATAAAGCAAGATGAAAAATATGGTGGTGTATACATGACTATTGAATTGAGAAGATACGTAAAAAATGAAAATATTATTGATAAATATGGAGGGAAGGTGAAAAAAAGTGAATTTAGAAGCTGATATAAAAATTTGTAAAGAGATAGAAGAACAACATAGGAGAATGACATCTGAAAATATAGAAGGAGCATTTAAGTTAAGTCAATTGGCTATAGGAATGTATGACAGGCTTACAGAATTGAGACTAGCAGTAAGTATAGCAGATAAGAAGGAATTAGGTGGATACAATAAATCTGATTTAAAAGAGTACCTAAGAAGCAAGATGAAGTTAATGGAATATATCCATGTACAGTGTAGAAGTTTACATGTATCTGCAAGAGCAGATAAGAAGTTTAGTAGATATTAAAAAAATAGAGGTGATAGTATGGCATACAATTTCGATATGGCTAACAAAGGGAGAGCATTTGAAGAAGAGGTTATAAGAGCTAATACATATTATAAGAATACAGGACAAGCATTAATACAGAAGATAAGTACGCCTTGGAATGTAGTAAGAAGAGGAAAACAGATTATAACTGCATTTCCACAAGAGAAAAGCACTTTAGATTTTAGAGGAACTGTAAAGGGTGGATTAAGTATAAGTTTTGATTGCAAAGAGAGTGGAGATGAAAGAGGATTACCATTAAAGCATATACAAGAGCATCAAATCGAGTATATAAGGAATGCTTTAGATATTGGAGAAACAAGTTTTATATTATGTTCTATGAAAAAGTTAAATAAAGTGTTTTTTATTTCAGGAACAATAGTAATTGAATATTGGGATAGATGGAAAGAGAACAAAGGGAAAAGAGGATACAACTATATTCCAATATTAGATATGAAAGAAATATATTATGGTGAAAATGCTAATTTAGACTATTTAAGGGTGCTAGAAAGTTAGCAAATTGAACTAATTAAGAAGTTAAGGAGTTAGATATATGGCTAAAGTAAAATGTCCTAAATGTGGTTCTGATGATGGATTTTATATTAAAACACAAGTTACTGGAAGTACAAGGGTTTGTTATGATGGCGAAGGTGTTTATTTAATGGATGGAGCAAATTCAGCCATATATGATCACCTAAATCACAAGGATGGTAAAGTAGCTTATTGTATGGAATGTGATAGAAAAATAGATTCTGTAGCTAATATAGAAAAAAATTATAATTTAAGTTTATATGAAAAAGTATAGTCAGCAATTTAAGAATGTCAAACAAATAAAATTTTATGAGAGTGAGGACTAATGAAACATGAAGAAAATATCAATTATTAATTTAAAGGGTGGAGTGGCTAAGACTATGTCAGCTATAAATATAGCTCATATATTAGCAACAGTACACAAGAAGAGGGTTTTAATAATAGATTTAGATAAGCAAGGGAATACAACAAAATTATTTGATAAACATAATAAAGGTAAATATAGTGTAGCAGATCTTATTACAAATAGATGTAGTATAGATGAAGTTATATTAAAAACGGACTATGAAAATTTAGATTTGATACCAGCTAATATGGACTTAATAGAAGCTAACTTTAAAGTTATGTTAGATGTATCTATACCACAACAATTTAGATTAAAAAAGCATTTAGATGAGATAGAAGAGGAATATGACTATTGTATTATAGATAATCCACCAGATATTAATGCAAGTGTTATAAATGCATTAGTTGCAAGTGATGATGTATTAATACCAATTAAAGTAGACAAGTTTGCCTTTGATGGAATGAAAGAACTTATAACACAAATAAATAATGCTAAAGTAAGTAATCCTAACTTAAATATTAAAGGGTGCTTTATAACTCTATTTAATAAAAATGATGTAAATATACAAGGAGAAGAGTTTTTAAAAGCTAGTGAAGAATATAAGATGTTTAATACACATATTAGAAGAACTGTAAAGGCAGATGAAAGTACATTTGCCAATGCTCCTATTTTAGAATATAGCAAAAGATGTGCAGCTGCTAAAGATTACAAAGCTTTAGTAGAGGAATACTTAAGTAAAGAATAAATAAAAATGTATCCGAATCGGACACAAATATCTATATTTAAAAGCTAGATTAAAAGGGGGAAAGCATATGGCATTTAATATGATGGACTTATTAAATAACAAATCAATAACAACACAAGATAAAGAAGAGAATATAAGAAAATTTAATATAACTCAAATTCATATAAATGATTTAGTACCTTCAGCTAATAATTTCTATTCAATAGAAGAGATAGAAGAGTTAAAAAATACAATAGAGCTTTTAGGATTACAACAAAATTTAGTTGTTAAAAAGATAGAAGGTGGAATGTATAAGATAATTGCTGGACATAGAAGATATTACTCAATACTAAAGCTATATCAAGAAGGTAATAAGAATTTTAAGTATGTTCCTTGTAAAGTAGAAGAGGAAGATGACTTAAGAAATGAATTAAGATTAATAATAACCAATTCTACAACTAGAGATCTTACAGATTGGGAAAAGATACACCAAGCTAAAATGCTTAAGGAATTATTAACAGAATATAAGGAAAGAGAAAAGATACCAGGAAGAGTAAGAGATATAGTGGCAGATATTCTTAATGTATCAGCGACTCAAATAGCAAGAATGGAAAGTGTATCAAATAACCTTATAGATGATTTTAAGGAAGAAATGAAGGAAGATAAAGTTAAAATATCTGTAGCCTATGAACTTTCTAAATTGCCTAAAGAAAAGCAAAAAGAAGTATATAAGGAACATGAAGATAAAAGTAATATAACCATAAAAGATATAAAGAAAAAGATAGAGTTAGAAGATGAAAAAGAAGAAATAGAAGTTTTAGAAGGGCAGATTGCAGTAGAAGAAGCTTTAAATATAACAAAGGAAGATTTAAAAGTAAATCAAGAAGAGGAATTAATAATAGAAGATGGAAAAGGGAATATTTCAAGTACAGTAATAGTTGATAAAGAAACTGGTGAGGTCTTAGAAGAGCAGATAAGTAAGTCTAATAAGGTTAATTATAGAAATAAATTGTTTATAGAGTTTGATGAAGCTAATGAAGATGGAAGTTTAAGAAATAAGATATCAGAAATAGCAGCAGAATACGAAGAAGTAACAACTAAATATAAAAGTGGAGATATGATAATTAATTTTATATCAAATTCAGTTTATGAAAATGAATTTGAATTACTTGTAAATAAAGATGGTATAGAGATTAAAACTGTAGATCATGAAGATTGTATAGAGCTATATAACAAAATTATATTAATAGCACATTAAAGCTAAAATCAAAGACTTTGTAAAATGGGATTACAAACAGTGCCAAGAAGGTGCAATTTTATCAAAGGATCTTTATTAGTCTTAAGGGGATATATTTCCCCTAAGTATAAGGCAACTAGAAAAGGAGATAGTGAAATAAGGGAAAAGGATACATCTACTTTTTGGGAGTAATATTCGTGTTTATGAGTAATTTATCCTGGAATAATTCAAATTTAAAGCAAATATTCCAGGAGGAATTATTTAAAAATACGAACAATTCAAATATAATAAGCGTTTTACATCAATAAAGGGGGAGTAGAAATGGAATATATAAATGATATAAATATACAAAGTGCAGTAATGCATGTATTAGATTCAGCAGGAGATGAGCCTATATTAAATGAATATGAATTAGGGCTTAATGAAAACACATATAGATATTTAGATAAGCATATAGAAAGATGTTTAAAAGATGAGGAACTAGAATATGCCAAATTTAATGATGAAGGAAATATAATTACTGAAGTAGTACAAGATTATTTAGGTGGAAAAGAGCCAAGCTTAATAAATACATCAAAGGAAATAGCGAAGGTATTATTTAGGATTATGAAATCAAATACAAAAATACCTTCATGTAATTTGATAACAATTCATCTATTAACAGATAGAGGACCTATGATCGGAATATTAAAAATGGATTATGTAAGGAATTTTACGTATAAAGTTGATTTTGTAGGTAATAAAACTGGAATAGATTTAACTCAATCTATAGGATTACCAGCTAAGAACCAAAAAATAAAAAAGGCAGCCTTTATAAAACTAATACAAGAAGACAATAAATATGACTTATTAGTAATTAATAAGCAGGAAAAGGGTAAAAGTATAAAGGACGAATACGGAGCTAACTACTGGATAGATAACTTCTTAGATTGTGAAACTATTAAAACGGAAAGAGATATTACAAAAACATTCATTGGAGCAACTGAATATTGGACAAGATGTTATATTACTAAAAATGCAGCAGAAGCAGAAGAAATAAGAAGTAAGATCAGGACTACTTTAAAAGAAGAGGAAGTTATAAATATAGATGAATTAGCTGATAAGTTATTTGACAAAGAATCTGACAAAGAATCATTTTCAAATTATATTAAAAGAAATGATTTAGAAGATGAAATAACTATAGATAAAAAGTATATAGAAGATAAGCTTAAGAAGATTAGAATTAAAACAGATAATGGTATAGAACTTTGTATTGATAGTGAAGCATATCAAGATTTAAGTAAATTTGAAATACGAAGAAAAGAAGACGGAAGAATAAATATGGTACTAAAAAATATTGAGTATTATATTGAAAAATAGTTAAATTAAAAAAGGAGCTAGAAATATGAGTAAAGAAAAAAGTAATTTAGATATAATAAATGAACATGTAAAGAAAACTATAGAAGAAACTATAGATAATAAAAGTACGGATATAGCGGAGAGAATTATTAAAAAATTAAGTGATTCTAACAAGATTAAGAAAGATATACCATATTATAAAAAAGTAGAATTATTATTATATAATTATGAGAATCTAAAAGAGGCGGTTAGACAAAAAGAAGAGGATATAAAAGAGTTAGAAGAGTTTGGGCTTCCTGAAAAATCAAAAAGTGTAGTAATGTATAGTTCATCTAGGGGTAATAGTCAAGCTGATAGGTATGCAGAGCTTAAGGAAAAGTATAAAATAGAAAAGTTAGAAACTCAAAGAGATCTTAAGAGGATAGATAATGCACTAGATAAAATAAGGGATGATAAATATTTTAATATTATACAATATAAATATTTAAATGATGATAAAGATAAAATTAATACAGATGAAGAATTGGCAGATAAATTTAAAAAAGAGAGAATAACAATAATTAGAAATAAGAAGAGGTTAATAAATAAATTAGTAACAATATTATTCCCAGAAAGCATAAGAGAAGTTATATAAATGTTACAATATATGTTACTTTGTATGATATTGCAAGTATATGTATTACGTAGTAATATGGTATTGAAGAAATTTATATAAAACAGCCTTCGGATGAAGGGATTACGATAAAAACATTTAGAAGTTGTTTGTGCTATGCAACTTTCTAGATGTTTTTTATTTCGATTTTAAAAGTAAAGAAATTCTGACAGGCTATGCCGAGAATATTCTTACTGAAAGAGAGGTGAAAAAAAGTATGTAATGAAAAAAGCATCGAAACCTATTAAAGATAAAAGAACAATCCAGGATATGCAAGAATATTTAAAATTTCATAATGAGAGAAATTACGTACTTTTCATTATTGGAATTACAACAGGTTACAGATCACAAGATTTAGTTGACCTGAAAATAAGAGATATTCAAAAAGTACTAAAAGATAAAGAGTTTTGCATCATGGAAAAGAAAAGATTAAAAAATCATATTACAAAGGGATTAAAAGGTAATCCTAAACCTAGAGTAGTGCCATTACAACCTTATTTAATAAGGATTTTAAGAGAATATATTAAAGATAAACCAGGATATGATTATGCATTTCCAAGTCAAAAAGGTGGACATATTACAGTAGATAGTTACGGTAAGATATTAAGCAAAGCAGGGAAGTATTTTAGGTTAAATAATATTGCAGCTCATACACCAAGAAAAATTTATGCATATAAGCTTTATATGGATAGTGGTAAGAATATAGAATTAGTAAGGCAAGCTTTAGGTCATAGTACGACTTTAATAACAGAGAGATATCTAGGATTAGATAAAGAAGCAATAGCACAATATAGTAAGGGATTAAATGATTTAATTCTTTATTAAAAATATATTTTTTATATGCAAATACCTAAATACGAGAAATAACAGTATTTAAGGTATTATTTTTTACGCATATATTAGTAGAGAAATTAAAAAATAAATGACGGATATTATGTATTATACGGGATTTATAGGGGGGATTTACGAACTATAAAGAGATATAAAACAATAGTATTCGTATATAAAAAGGAGGGTTTTTAATGATAATACTTCAAGAAACTTGCAGAAGATTAAAGGATGAAAGAGAAACTGTTGAGCGTGAGCTATCAGAAAAGATAGGAGATAAAGTTGTAATAATACCTTCTGATTTTGCAATAGTTGAAATATCAAAGGGAAACAATGGAAATTTATTCTCAGACACAGAAGGACATATAAAAATGGAAACAGCTAGAGAAATAAATATAGTTAATTCAAAATGTGGAATATCAGCTAAGACTATGAAGGGTAGAATGAATAAATGGCTAAAGCATGGGCTATAAAGTTTTATAAGAGTACTAAATGGTTAAAGTGTAGATCATCTTATATAAGCTATAGAATTTCAGTAGATGGTGGATTATGTGAAACGTGTAAAGAGAAATTAGGAAAGATGGTGCATCACACTATCTTATTAACTCCAGATAATATTAATAATCCAGAAGTATCTTTAAATCATGATTACTTAAAGTATGAATGTAAAGAGTGTCATGACCAGAACGAAGGACACTTTAATAAGAGTAAAGCAAAGAGAAGACCAACAGTTAAGGGATTAAAGTTTAATGAGTTAGGAGAGTTAGTTAAAGATGAAGGTTAATTCAATTGCATTCAGATGTATGGATTGTGGGAATATAAATGTATTTGCATTAAATAGACAAGATGGTAATAGTTGTTTAGGATGTAGAAGTAGTAAGTTAAAACCTATTGGCCATTCAATGGTTGATTCAAGAGTAAAAACTATGGGTGATTCAAAAGTTAATTCAAGAGTAAAGCACATGAAAGAAAATGAAATAACAATTAAGGTTGTTGTTGATACAACGGATATAGACAGAGCAAAAAAAGAATTAGAAACATTAAAAAAATGACCAAAGCAGCAATGACTAATAGAAAAATATCCCCCCTATAAAAAAATAAAGGGGTAGGTCCCTTGGGACCGTTGGAGGGGACATCAATTTTCCTCCGCATGAAATTTTTGAAAAGGTAGGAGGGTACATTTTTGAGTATTTCCGAACATTTAGAAAAAGATAAAGAAATTAAGAAAGAAATAAATAGACTTAAAAAATTATATAAGGACATAGATAAAGATAAGGCGAAGGCTCTTGAAGGACTTATAAAAGATGCAGCATTTATGAAAGTTTCTTTAGAAGGTTTTAGAGAAGTATTGACTAGAGAAGGAATAACAGAAATATTCAAGCAAGGAAAACAAGAATTAAAAGTTGAAAGACAGGAGTCGAAACTATATTTACCTTATATACAAAAATATACACAAGTTATGAAATTATTAATTGATGCAATGCCAGCAGAGAAACAAGTAGAGGAAGAAGATAGATTAAAGCAATTTGCAAACCGTAAGAAAGGTCAAGGTGAATATAAGAAATGACCTATATAGAAGAATATTATAATAAAATAATGTCTGGTGAAATCATAGCTTGTAAAAGAATAAAACAAGTATATACAATGCTTGTAGACAAAATTAAAAATCCAGAAAAATACGACCCTTGGATTTTCGATGAGCAGTTGGCTAATGATCCTATTATTTTCATAGAAGAATTTTGCAAGCAGGCTCAAGGAGAACTAGGTGCTCCTTTAGAATTATTATTATTTCAAAAAGCTAAACATCAAGCAGTATATGGATTTGTTCATAAAGAAACTGGACTAAGACAATATCAAGAAGTGTTAGACATTAGAGGACGTAAAAATGGAAAAACTACAGAACTTGCTGCAGATGAATTGTATATGTTGGTTGGTGATGGAGAAGGTTCTCCAGAAGTTTATAATATTGCTACTAAATTAGATCAAGCCAAAAAAGGATTTAATGAATGCTATAAAATGATTCAACAGTCACCAGACTTAAATAAAAATCTCAAAAAAAGGAAATCAGATATATATTGTCCTTTTAATTATGGAAGTTTACAAGCTTTAGCAAGTAATTCAAATGGGTTAGATGGATTAAATTCACATATGGTTACAATAGATGAATTAGCTGCTATTAAGAATAGAGATATTTACGACTTAATGAAGCAATCAATGAGCTCAAGAAGACAACCAATTTTAAATTGTATAACTACAAATGGATTTGTTAGAAATTCAATATTTGATGCACAGTATGAATATGCTTGTAAGGTGTTAGATGGTAAAATCCAAGATGATAGATTCTTGGCTTTTATTTATGAGTTAGATGATAGAGACGAGTGGGATAAAGAGGATATGTGGATTAAAGCTAATCCTGGTCTTGGAGTGATAAAAGGTTATGACTTCCTTAGAGGGTTTGTAAATAAGGCTAAAGAAGATCCGTCATTTAAACCAACTGTAATGGTAAAAGATTTTAATATGATAGAAAATTCAATAGTTAGGTGGTTAAAATGGCAGGAAATTAATAATGAGACTACTTTTAATATTAAAGAGATGGGATTCAGATATGGAATTGGTAGTTTTGACTTAGCTGAAACTACTGACCTTGCGGCCGCTAAAGTTTTATGTATGAGACAAGATGACCCTAATATTTATGTTATACCTATGTATTTCATTCCAGAAGAAAAGTTAAATCAAGAGGAAGATAATAAAGATACAGATTCAGTTCCGTATAGACTATGGGAAAAACAAGGGCTATTAAGAGTTTGTCCTGGAAATAAGGTTAATAAATTTCATATGCTTGAATGGTTTAAAGAAGTTAGAGACGAATTTGATATTTATATTCCTTGGATAGGATATGATGACTGGCACGTTGATGATTCTCTATTAGAAGCGTATATAAATGAGTTTGGTGCAAACTCAATGATAAAAGTTAGACAAGGGCCGTATACTTTATCAAGCCCTATGAAGGAATTGAGAGCTGATTTAGGAGCAGAAAAAATTATTTATAATAATAATCCAATTGATAAATGGTGTTTATCTAATCTTCAAGTTAAGACTGATATTAATGGAAATATACAACCTGTTAAAGGGATAGATAACAGGCAGAGAATCGATGGAGCAATAGCGTTAATAATTGGCTATGTTGTTCTATTAGATAAAATGTCAGAGTATCAAGCTTTAATTTAAAGATTTGAAAGTAGGTGAGTATAATAAATATATATCAGAAGGTAAAAAGCTTTTTCAATAAGAATCTATCTGAAACAAGATATCAATTAATTCAAGATACAGGAAATGGATTTTATTGTTGGAATGGAGATTTATATAAAAGCGATATTATAAGAAGTTGTATAAGACCTAAAGCTAAAGCGGTTGGTAAAATGGTAGCAAAGCATATAAGAAATGATGGAAGTGGATTAAAGGTTAATCCAGAACCATATATAAAAATGCTATTAGAAGACCCTAATCCATATATGTCGGGGCAAATGCTATTAGAAAAAATGATTAATCAATTAGAATTAAACAATAATGCATTTGCATTTATAACTCGCGATGAAAATGGATATCCAATGGAGATATATCCAATTAATGCAACATCGGTTGAGGCTATTTACGATAGGATAGGATTATTACATTTAAGATTTACACTTAAAAATGGGAAAAATGCAACATTTGCTTATAGTGATATTATTCATTTAAGGCAAGATTATAACGAAAATGATATATTTGGAACAAGTAAAATTGATGCATTAAAGCCACTTATGGAGACTGTAACAACAACAGATCAAGGAATAGTTAAGGCTATTAAAAATGGAGCTGTAGTTAAATGGTTGTTAAAGTTTAATATGTCTCTAAAACCAGAAGATTTAAAAAAAGCAACTAAGGAATTTGTAGACAACTATTTATCTATTGATAATGAGGTTGGGGGAGCTGCTGGAACAGATGGAAAGTATGATGCAAAGCAAGTAGACCCTAAAGACTATATACCGAATCCTTTACTTGTAGATAAAACACTTCAAAGAATTTATGCGGTGTTTGGTACTAATGATAAGATAATTCAAAGTAAATATAATGAAAATGAATGGATAAGTTATTTTGAAGCTGAAATTGAGCCGATAGCAGCTCAATTAAGCAATGAATATACAAGAAAACTTTTTTCGAGAAGAGAAAGAAGTTTTGGAAATAGAATTGTATTTGAAGCTTCAAATTTACAATATGCTAGTATGGCAACAAAACTAGCACTAGTTCAAATGGTAGATAGAAGAGCGTTATCACCTAATGAATGGAGAGCTGTACTTAATTTAGCACCAACCGAAGGTGGAGATGAGTATATAATGAGATTAGATACAGATACAGTAAATTCAAAAGAAGATGATATTTAGATTGAAAGGAGGTGAGAAAAGTGGATATTGAAATCAGAGGTGAAATACTTGATGATGATTGGGGGGAATGGTATGAATGGTTAGGATATTCATGTGCATATCCTAAAAAAGTTATTAATCAATTAAAACTAGCAAATGGAGAGCCTATAATAGTAAAAATAAACTCACCAGGTGGTGATATTTTTGCAGCATCAGAAATCTATACAGAATTAAGGGATTATTCTGGAGAGGTTACTATAAACATAACAGGTATTGCAGCAAGTGCTGGAAGTGTTATAGCTATGGCAGGAAAAAGCAGAATGTCTCCAACAGCTCAAATGATGGTTCATAATGTATCAACAGGTGCTTATGGAGATTATAGAGATATGGATCATGCATCAGAAATATTAAAAAATGCAAATGATACTATAGCAAATGCTTATGTTTGTAAAACTGGAATGAGCAGAGAAGAAGCTTTAGAGCTTATGAATAATGAAACTTATTTATCAGCACAGAAGGCAAAGGAGTTAGGTTTAATTGATGAAATTATGTTTGAAGATGAAAATAAAGTTAATTTATCATCATTAAGCAATTTAAAAACAGACAGTCTATATAATTCTACAGCTTATTCGCCAGTAGATTTAATTAAAAATTTAAAGAATAAATTTAATAGTTTTATTGATGAAAATCATCCTATTCAAAATCAAAAGAATAAGGATGATTTTTTATTAGAACAAAAATCAAAATCACTAATTAATTTAATGAAAATTGGAGGAATAAAATAATGTTTAAAAATAGAGAAGATTATTTAAATCAAAGAGAAGCCTTAGTAAATAAAGCTCAAAAATTACATGATGAAGGAAAATATGAAGATTCTATGGCAATTGGTTCAGAAATAGAAAAGTTAGATAATGATTTTGAAAATTTTGCTAAATCACAGGCTAATTTAAAAGCTTTAGAAGATAATAAAGTGCCTGTAAATTTAGGAAATTTATCAAATAATAGTTTAGAAGGAACTGTGATTGATAACTTAAACAATAAAGAAAAAGAGCCAGAAGATAAAGAACCTAAAGATTATGTAAACGCATGGGCAAAAGATATGTTAGGGCTACAAATGACTAACCGAGAGAAATCAGCATTTAATTTAGTAAATAACTTTACTCATACTACAGCCAACACAGGTATAGTTATTCCAGAAACAGTTATGTCTGGTATTTGGAAAGAAATAGAAGAGCAATATCCTTTATGGAATGATGTATTTAAGACATACATAAAAGGAAAGGTTACTTTATTAAAATCAGATACTTCATCAAATGCCAAGTGGTATGATGAAGAAACTAAATTAGAAGATGGAAAGGAAACATTCACAGAAGCTACTTTAAATGGATGTGAATTAGCTAGATGCGTTACTGTTTCATGGAAGTTGAAAGAAATGGCTATAGATGAATTTATACCATTTATTCAAGGTCAATTATCAGAAAAGATTGGGGCCGCGTTAGGATATGGAGTATCACATGGAAGAGGTACACCTGGTGATTCTGATGATTGGAAAGAAGAACCTACAGGAATTATAACAGTATTAAACAAAGCGGAAAATGCTAGTCAAGTGGTAAAGTATTCAGGAGCGGAACCAACATACAAACAAATGACAGGAGCTATGGCGAAGATTAAAGGAGCATATAAGAATGGTGCTGCAATATATGCAAATGGAACAACTATATGGAATGAATTGGCTAATATAGTTGATTCTGTTGGAAAGCCTTATTTTGTTGCTAATCCTATTGCAGGAGGAGTAGGAACAATACTTGGTAAGATTGTAAAAGAAGATGATAGCATGCTAGATGGGGAAATCTTAATAGGAAATCCTAATAGAGGATATCATGCAAATATTAATAAGCAAGTATTATTAGATAGTGAAGATCATAAGAAAGAAAGAGAAACTGATTATTTAGCTTATGGTATTGTAGATGGTAATGTAAGAACTCCAAAAGCTTTTGCTTTATTAAAGAAAATTCAATCAAAGGATAAGCAACAATAAGAGCCACTATATAGTGGTTCTTTCTCTTTTATATTTGGAGGACGAAATAATGTTTGAAAAAATAAAAAGAAATTTAAGAATAAGTATAGATGCATTTGATGAAGATATTCGGGATTTAATAGAGGCATCTAAAAAAGATATGAAAAGTCATGGAGTTAAAAAAATAGAAGAAGATGACCCCTTAATAATAAGGGCTGTTGATTTATATTGTAAGGGGCATTTTTATTTAGATAATAAAGATGCTGAAAGATATTTAGAAAGCTATGAGAGTTTAAGAGATCATTTAAGTTTGGCAGGTGATTATAGCAATGAATGATATCATAGAGTTAGAATGTGTTGCCTATAAAGATAGTGATGATATAGGAGATACAATAAAAGGTGAGACATATTGGAAAAAAATTTATGCTAAGAGAAAATCTATTACACTAAGTGAGTTTTATCAAGCTCAATCACAAGGGCTGAATCCAGAATTAAAATTTGAACTTAATTCTTTTGAATATGATAATAACAAGAATATTAGGTTTGAAGGAAAAATATATAAAATTCTTAGAACCTATGAATCTTCATTAGATAAAATAGAAATTGTTTGCAAAGGAATTGTTAATAATGCCAGTGCCTAAATCAGTTATAAAAATAAAAAAAGGAAATGTTGAGTATATATCTTCGGTAGATAAAGTTCAATATACATTAGCAGAATTAACAAGAGCAGCACTAAGGGATACAGGAAAATTTTTATGTAATAGATTTAGAAATAGTTTTTATGGAGTATTTAAAAGAAAAAAAGGCAGAGTAGGGAAATACACTCAATACTGGGTAAGAAGAAAAGAATTAGACTTACAAGTAGGGTTAAAGCCTAACGCATTTTATGGTGGTTTCCAAGAAGTAGGTTCAAGCAAGACTAAAAGATTAGGACTATTAACAAAAACTACAGAGAGCAATATTGCTAAGATTGTAGAAATACAATCAAAATATTTAAGTGCTTTAGAAAATGAAGCTAGAGCCTTATCAATGATTGATGAAAAAACTTATGAAGGTGGTGCTGATAGTGAGTAAGACTATAGAATTAAGAAAAGATATAAAAAAAATATTATCAGAAGCACATGATAGAGTATTCTATAGAAAAGCAAATGATAAAGTAGCTTATCCGTATTGTACTTATTTAATTAAAGATATATACGGAGCGAAAGCATTAGAAATTAATATATGGAATATAGACGATAAAGATAGTACAGCTACTATAGAAGAATTAGCAGACAATATACAAAAAATATTAGATGATACTATTTCGATAAATGAACATCACTCTATAATTTTATATTACAACGAAGATAGAAAATGGATTGATGATGAGGATAAAAGAATACAAAGAATAAATTTTAGTTATGAAATAAGATATTATGGAAAGGAGTAATATTTATGAGAAAAGCTAAAAGTGGATTTACGAAACAAACAAAGGAAAATCTATTAACTGGGGCAGGTGCATTTTTCAAAAACTTTATTATTGGCGTAGATACTTATGAAAGTGCTAAAGCAGCAGGGAAATTAATAGGAGCTACTCAAGGTGGAGGAGAATTTAAGGCTACAGCTGAGATTAGACAAATTGAAGTTGATGGAGTCTCAGGAAAAGCTAAAGGATTAGAGCTTGTTGATAGCTGGGAAGTAAGTCAAAGCATGAATTTGCTAGAAACTACACCTGAAAGCTTAAAACTTGCTCTTGGAGTAGCTGATATAGATACAATAAGTAATAGTGAATACAACATTATATCTGGAAGAAGTGAGATAAGGGACGAAGACTATCTTGATAATTTAACGTATATAGGAACTATTACAGGATCAAATATTCCTGTAATTATCCAGGTGTTTAATGCTCTTAGTACAGATGGATTAAATATAAAGACTGAGGATAAGAAGGAGGCGGTACTTTCTGTAACTGTATATGGACATTATACAGAAGATGATTTAGATTCTCCTCCATATAGAATTTATTATCCTAAAAAGAAGTCTCTCCCTACTCCAATAGTAGATATTAAAGGGGGACGTTACTCAGAGGATAAACAAGTAAAAATCTCTACAACAATAGAAGGAGCAACTATTAGATATACCACTAATGGTTTTGAGCCAACAGAAAGTGATTCAGCTTATTCAAGTCCTATTGAAATAACAGAGAATACTATATTAAAAGTAAAAGTTTTTAAAGATGGAGCAGTCCCAAGTTTGACACTAACAGAAACATATATTATAGAAAAAATAGTAGAGGAAGAAATAAATAAATAAGAGGGTTTTTAACTCTCTTATTTTTATAGATGGAGGTATTTATTATGAGAAATTTACAAACTAAAGATATATTTTCGATGGCAAGATTAATAATATCTTTAAATTTAAAAGATGAATTAAAAAATATAGCAAATAAGATTGAGAAAGATTCCAGAATTGAAGATATAGGTTATGAAATAGTTTTTACTATACTAGGAAAATGCACTGAAAAAGAATCAGAAAAGAAAATATATGAATTTCTAGCTGGACCACTAGAGGTAAAACCTAAAGATATTGAAAGTATGGAATTGTTTGAATTAGTAGAAAAGATTATTGAAATAGCAAGTATAGATAAGTGGAAAGATTTTTTATCAAAAGCTTCACAGTTGATAAAGTAGAGACTGAGGAGCTTTTATTAAGGAGATATAGCAATATAGATTATATTTTAAGTTCAACCTATGACGAAGGATATGATTTTATTAGTAAAGCATATGAAAAAGAAGCAGAAGAAAAACTATGGGATATATGGCTAATAAATTATAAGTATATGAGTAAAGAAAACTTTGAAAGCTTTGAAGATTATAGAAATAGACTAAAAAACCCAAGTATAAAAAACGCTGACTATTCTGAAAAGTTATCTATAAATCAGATAGAAGAAAAAGTTAAAAATATTATAGAGATGACTTTATAGAAAGAAGGTGATCATGTGGAAATATTTAAATTGTTTGGGAGCATTTTAGTAAATAATGATGAAGCTAATAAAAGTATATCTAAAACTGATGAAAAGGCAGAAGGATTGGGAAAAAGGCTAATTGGAGGTATTGGCACTGCTGTAAAGTGGGGTGGTGCACTAGCAGCAGCGGCAGGAAGTGCAGCAATAGGTCTAGGAACGGTAGCAACAAAGGCTGCAATGGACTTTGAAGCCCAAATGTCAAATGTAGCAACATTATTAGATGGAGATGTAAATAAACGAATTGAAGAGTTAGGAGATACTGTTAAGAAGCTTTCATTAGATACAGGAACATCAACAGATTTATTAACAGATGGCTTGTATCAGGTTATTTCAGCCTTTGGTGATACTGCAGATAGTATGGGAATACTTGAGACTGCATCTAAGGGAGCTAAAGCGGGTAATGCAACAGTTACCGATTCAGTAAATTTATTAGCAGCAGTAACAAAGGGGTACGGTGATACATCAGCAGAAGCAGCACAAAAAGCATCAGATTTAGCTTTTTTAACTGTTAAGCTAGGGCAAACTTCATTTCCAGAACTTGCATCAAGTATGGGTAAAGTAATTCCATTAGCATCAACTATGAAGGTAAGTCAGGAAGAACTATTTGGAGCTATGGCAACTCTTACAGGAGTTACAGGTAATACTGCAGAGGTATCAACACAGTTAAGAGCAACTATTCAAGGTATGCTACAACCCACAACTGCAATGTCAGGAAAGATAAAAGAGTTAGGCTATGAAAATGGTCAAGCTATGATTGAATCTTTAGGATTACAAGGGACACTTGATAAGCTGAAAGAAAGCGTAGGTGGTAATGAAATAGCATTTAGTGAGCTATTCGGTTCAGTTGAGGCTAAAAATGCAGTATTAGCACTTACAGGAGCACAAGCAGAAAACTTTACAGAAAAGACAAATGCTATGAAAGAAGCAGTAGGGGCAACAGATGAAGCATTTAAGAGACAAACAGATAATGTAAAATCTAATTTTGCTAAATTAAAAAATACTTTTGATGTAATGATGATTAGTTTAGGTGAAAGATTCTTACCTGTACTCAATAATATATTAAAATGGGTAGATAGTAAAATGCCTATAATTCAAACTATATTGGAATCAGTATTTGATGCCATAGGGGTGGCTGTAGAAGGCATTTCATTTGTAATATCAAGTGTTTTTAATGGTATGAATACAGATTTTTCGGGATTATTTAACACTATTAAATCATTATGGGAGACTTATGGAGTGCCTACATTTGAAGCTTTCTCATCAGTATTTCAAACTGTATATGATAATGCTCAACCAATAATTGAAGGAATTCAAATTCTTTTTGAAACACTAATGTCATATATGTCTACATATTGGGAAAGTTTCGGAAAGCCAGTGTGGGAATTCTTTGTTGAAGCAATTCAAAAGGTTGCAGAAGTATTTAATTATGTATGGCCAATAGTAGTAGATATTTTTAGTGGGTTATGCGATACTCTTAATAATTTATGGGAAAGCATATTAAAACCTATATTTGAAGCTATAGGTTGGATATTAGAAAATGTATTATTACCAATATTTAAATTTGTATTTGAAGATATAGCAAATAGAGTAAAGATAGCCTTTGATAATATATCGACTTTATGGAATACAGTTCTAAAGCCTATATTAGACGGAATAATTAACTTTATAGGTGGGATTTTTAGTGGTAATTGGTCACAAATATGGACTGGTATAACTCAAATACTTTCTGGAATATGGGGAGCTATTAAAATGATTTTATGGTCACCTATAGAATGGGCAATTAATAAAATAGGTGGAATAGTTGAATGGATAACCTCACCGTTTAAAAAGGCAGCTGATGCAATAGGTAATATTTGGTCAAGTATAAAGAGCGTATTTAAATTGCCACACTTCACTTTTAGTGGCTCAATGAATCCATTAAATTGGTTAAGTGAAGGATTACCTAAAATTGGTGTTGAATGGTATTATAATGGAGGAATATTTACACAACCTACTATTTTACCAGGAGGGATAGGAGTAGGTGATAAGTTCAATGGTAAAGGTTCAAATGCAGAAGCAGTTGTTCCCCTTGATGCAATGTATGAAAACATACGAGAGATTGTAAGTACAGAACAAGATTCACATCCTATTTATGTAATAGTTAATGTAGAGAATAATATGGATAACAAAGCTATTGGGAAAGCTATAACAACAGAAGTAGAGAAAAATATAAAAAGAGGAACTAACAATTATATGAAAGGAAAGGGAGGAGTAGTAGTTGGCTAAGTATTTCATAATATATAATGAAAATACTAACATAGATTTAAATTTAATTATGTCAAATAGGCCTTCTAAGCCATCACCAGTAATGGAATATGAAGAAGTTAAAGTTCCAGGAGGGAAAACTTTATATAGAGAAAAAGGATATGGGGATATAGAAATTTCTATATCCTTTAGTTTTATATCTAAAAATCCTTCTGATTGGGAGAAAGATTTAAGAAAGATAAAGAGATGGTTATTAAGCAAAGGAAGTAATAAATTAAAATTTAGTGATGATTTAGAAGTATTCTATAAAGTTAATAAAGTAACCATGGATATAACGGAAAGAATTTTAAGAAAAGCTGGGGCTTTTACAATAAAATTTACTTGTGATCCTTACGTATATATAGAAGAAGATGAGATTGAATTAAGTAGCAACATATACAATGAGTATATACCTTCTAAACCTATATATCGAATTGTAGGAGAGGGATATTTAACTCTTAATATAAATAACAAAATTATTAAGGCTAATGTAGGGCAAGAATTACTTATAGATACAGATAAAGGTTTATGCTATAGGAAAGGGATTATAAACAATGTAGATTTAGAAGGAAAGTACGAAGATTTATATCTGCAAGAAGGAGAAAATACTTTTTCTTGGAATGGAGACTTTAAAATCTATATAACACCTAATAGGAGAACTTTATAATGATAGGAGCTGTTTAAATGATAGAAATTTATTTGAAAAGTAATACTAATTATAAGAAAAATGGAGATATGACTTTAGATCCTACAAGTTGTACTTACAAAGATAGTGAAAAGGAAGTAGTCTTAGAGCATTTCTTAGATGAAGAGGGTAGATGGAAATATATTGACTTTGAAAATGTAATTGCTGCAGAAGAAAACGGAAAGAAAAAACTTTATAGAATTTATAATGTAGTTAGGTCATTGTATAGTATAACAGCTTATGCAAGACCTATTTTTTATGACTTAGCAGATAAATTACTTATAGATGTTAGACCTACAAATAAAAGTGGAAAGGAAGCTTTAAATACAATTTTAGAAGGTACAGGATTTAAAGGACATTCTAATATAACAGCTTTAAACACAGCTTATTATATTAGAAAAAATATAGTGGAATCGCTACTTGGAGATGATGAAAATTCATTTATTAATCGTTGGGGTGGAGAATTCTATTGTGAAAACTTTGATGTGTACATTAATGATAAAATAGGCGTAGATAATGGGCTTAGAGTTGAATTTGGATATAATCTTAATGAAATAGAACAAGATGTAAATATAGATGATGTAGTTACTAGAATAGTTCCTTTAGGCTTTGATGAAATTATGCTAGATGGAAGCACTCCTTGGGTAGATAGCCCTTTAATAAATAAATATACTCACCCTAAAATGAGAACTATAGAATTTTCGGATGTAAAAGTTAAAGAAAAGGAAGAAGATGAAGAGGGGTTCAACACTATTGAAGAAGCAAGAGCAGAATTAATAAAAAGATGTGAAAATTTATTTAAAGAAGGAATTGATAAGCCAGCAGTAAATTATAAAATTGATATGATTAATTTAGCTAATACAACAGCATATAAAGACTTTGAAATTCTTGTGAATGTAAATAAAGGAGACACAGTAACTTGTTACATTCCATATTTAGATATAGATGTTAAAGCAAGAGTTATTGATTATGAAAAAGATTTACTTACTGGAGAATATATATCAATAGAATTAGGTAATGCAATAGATAATTTCTTTAATAAACAAGCTGATGTTCAATCAACTATAAATAAAATAACAAATAGCAATGGTACTGTAAATGCTGGAGAAGTACAAGGAGTTATTAATGCTATTCAAACTCAATTTAAAGCCTTAAGGGATATAGCTCAACCACAACACGTAAGAGCTGTTATATATGAAGATAGAATAGAAAATAGTCCAACTTTTGGTTGTATGTGCTTAGGTACAATGGGGTTTGAAATAGCAAATACTTTTATTCCTGGCACTACTGATTGGAATTTTAGAACTTTTGGAACTGCACAGGGATTTTTAGCTGATTGCATTATATCTGGATTGCTCCAATCTAAAGATGGAAGTATAGCAATAAACCTTGATAATGGAATATTTACATTAACTAATTCTAAAGGACAAGTAATAATAGATGGAGAGCATAATATACACAAAATAATAAAAGAAGGAACAACAACAATAAACTTTAAAGGTAAGAGTATCACCAAAACTGTAGCTCACAATTTAGGATATAGACCTGCAATGTCAGCCTATCAAATGGGTGCTAATGGAACGGATGAGTTTACATCACTACCAGCTTTAACATGGAGTGATAATGAGGGGGTAGTAGCTACAATAAGATCAAGATGTGATTCAAAAAATCTTTATTTTGATTTCATTGTTAAGAGTAATTATCAAATTGATAATCTTGATATTCAAATAAAATACTTTTTATATAAAGAAGTAGCATTTTAATTACATTAATGACAAAAGGAGTTGTAAATAATGAATACTAAAATAATTGAAT